>JBDTXW010000018.1:0-21235 GCA_040005975.1 Betaproteobacteria bacterium
CCCACGCGCAGCGTGGGGATGCGACCCCGGAAGCGGAATAGCCGGCGAATTGGTAACGGCGAAATTCTCGCAGGTTGTGCTGAGCCGGTGACCCCGGCTCCCGCATCTAGCGGCTAACCCTAGACCATCGCCGTGGCGAAAAACGCGGCGACTTCGGCCAGCTCGCGCGTACGCCGCATCGGCGGCAGCGCCTGCCATATGCGCCGGCCGTACGGCTTGTCGACCAGGCGCCGGTCGCAGATCATCAGGACGCCGCGATCGGTTTCCGAGCGGATCAACCTGCCTGCGCCCTGTTTCAGGTTGATCGCAGCCTGGGGCAACTGATAGTCGAAGAACGGGTTGCCGCCCTGGCGTGCAATATGCTCGAGCCGTGCCGCAAGCAGCGGGTCGTCGGGAGGCGCGAACGGCAGCTTGTCGATGACGACGACCGACAAGGCTTCGCCCTGCACGTCGACGCCTTCCCAGAAGCTCTGGCTGCCCAGAAGAACGGCGTTGCCGAGGCGGCGGAAGCGGGTCAGCAATTCCGTGCGCGAACCCTCGCCTTGCACCAGCAATGGAAAATCGATGCCTTCGCGTTCAAACGCAGCCGCGAGCGACTCGCGCGCGCGGACGAGGGCGCGCAGCGTCGTGAACAGCAGAAAGGCGCGACCGCCGCTCGCCTTCAGTACGGGCAGCGCCGCCGCAACGACCGCATCGGTATGCTCGAAGCTGTTCGGCTCGGGCAATTCACGCGGCAGATACAACAGCGCCTGACGCGCGTAGTCGAACGGGCTTTCCCAGTAGCCGGTGGCAGCTTCGCCCAAGCCGAGCTCACGCTGATAGAGAGAGAAGTCGCTGCCGATCGCCAGCGTCGCCGAGGTGAAGATCCACGCGCGGGCATGATCGGTAACCTGCTTGGCAAAAATTTCTGCGACCGAAAGCGGCGACGCCCGAAGCTGCCATCCGGACGCGCTGATGTCGACCCAGCGGATCCACTCCGGGTCGTCGTGATCGCGCCAGCGCGCGAGTCGCGCCGATACATCATCGGCGCGATGCGCGCACTGCGCCAGATCGTCGCTGCGCTCGGCTTGCTTGCCGAGCTCGGCCGCGAGCGCGGCGAGCGCGGTGCCTAGCGTATCGAGCGCTTCGTCGAAGCCGGGACGCCGCATCGCAACCGCGCGGGGCAGCTTGCCCGTCGTGTCGCCCGCGGCGAGCCGGAACCGGCGCAGCGCCAGTCCGAGCGACTGCGCGGCGGCAGGCAACGGCGCATAGTCGCGAGCCGCCTTCAGCCCTTCAACTTCGGCGTCGCGCGAGAGCTCGCCCAGCTGGCCGGCGGTGACTTCCTCACCGAAAAACAAGGTCGCGGTCTCGGGCAGCTGGTGCGCCTCATCGAGAATTACGGTGTTGGACGCCGGCAGCAGCTCGGCGATGCCCTCGTCCCGCAACATGACGTCGGCGAAGAACAGATGATGGTTGATGACGACGACGTCGGCTGCGAGCGCCTGTTTGCGCGCATTCATTACGAAGCATTCGTTATAGCTCAGACACTCGGCGCCGAGGCAGTTTTCTCGCGTCGAAGTGACGTCGGCCCAGATCGCGGCATTCTCGGGAACGTCGGCGACCTCGCTTTTGTCGCCACTGGTCGAGCTGCGCGCGAAGGCTTCGATCCGTTTCAGATAGCTCACATCGGCGCGCGACGCGAATGTTGGCTGCGCCGACGTTCGCGCCAGATGGTGATGGCAGACGTAGTTGCCGCGACCCTTGAGCAGCGCGACGGTGATCGGAATGCGCAGCGCATCGCGCACCAGCGGCAGATCGCGCTGGTAGAGCTGGTCCTGCAGCGTCTTGGTCCCCGTCGAAACGATCACCTTGCCGCCGGAAAGCAGCGCGGGAACCAGGTAGGCGAACGTCTTGCCCGTGCCGGTTCCCGCCTCGGCAAGCAGCTGGCCGCGCGTCGCGATGGTGTGCGCGATCGCCTCGGCCATCGCGAGTTGCTGGGGACGCGGCCGGTAACCGGGGATGCTGCGCGCAAGCACGCCATCGGCGCCGAAAACCGCGCGGAGCTCGGTGTCGCTCAGCGGCGCCCTCTCACTGGGGCGCCTTCGCGCGCCGCGTCATCGGTTTGCGATGGCGTGTGTTCACTGCTTCGCGGGTTTTTTCTTCGCCGGCGGCTTGGGCGCCGCAGCCGCCGCCGGCGGCTCGCGCAGCACCTTGATCTGCGCGTCGAACTCGCCGTACGGATGCACGACCCGCTGCTTGTAGCTGGCGTCGACTTCGTTCGGCGCTGGCGTCAGCTTGGCCATGCTGTCGGTCCACGTAGCATAGAGCGCGTGCAGGCCCTGCACTTTCGCCTTGTTGCGACCTGCTTCGTGCAAGGCCGCCTGGTAAGGACGCGCGATCAGTCGTTTGTGCTTTTCGATGCAGCCTTCGGTCTTGGCGCCGTTGACGCCTTGCTGCGCCCCTTCCAGCCCAAATTCGATTATCTCGATGCTCTTCACCTGCCGGCACATCGTGTAGGTCTGCGGCACGGCCTCGAAGAAGCAGTCGGTCCCGCTGCCGTTGACCGCCGTCGGGCAGATGTACGGATCGACCTTGTCCAGCGCACTCGCCGGAACGGCCGGCAGCAGCGCGGTGAATGCGAGCCAAGCGAGAGGGTGGAATCGGCGCATGATGGAATCACCCAGGCAGGAGGTCATCCATGCTACCAAGTGCGGCGGGCCATCTCAAGCGCGCGGCCGCGAACAGCTTGCCGATCAGATGGTGGCGCCGCCCGATACTTCGATGACGGCGCCGTTGATGTAGCTCGCTTCGTCGGAGGCGAGCCAGGCGTAGGTATTCGCGATCTCCTCGGGCTGTCCCAGGCGACCGAGCGGAACCCGATCTTCCATCATCTTGACGACCTTGTCCGGCATCGAAGCCAGGATGGGCGTGTGGATGAAGCCGGGGCAGATCGCGTTGGCGCGGATGCCTTTGCGCCCGAGCTCACGCGCCCAGGTCTTGACCATGCCGATCACGCCGAACTTGGTCGCCGCGTAATTGGTTTGGCCGAAATTGCCGTAAATGCCGACGATCGACGACGCGTTGAGGATGCAGCCCGAATTCTGCTCGAGCATGATGTCGACCACGGCCTTGGTGCAGTTGTAGACGCCCTTCAGATTGACGTCGACGACGCGGTCGAACTGGTCATCGCTCATTTTCCTGAATTGCGCGTCCTGCACGATGCCCGCGTTATTGACCAGTGTATCGATTCGCCCCCATTTGGCCATCACGCCCTCGACCATGCGCGCGATGCTCTGTTTGTCGGTGACGTCGATGACAAAGCCGGCCGACTCGCCGCCTTGCTCCTCGATCTTCGCGACGGTTTCCTGGATGGTCGCCTCGTTGATGTCGCAGACGGCGACCTTGGCGCCTTCCTGGGCAAATTTGACCGCGGTCGCCTGGCCGATGCCCTGGCCTGCGCCGGTGATGATCGAGACTTTGCCTTTGAGCCGCATGGTTTTCCCGGACCCCCAGTGGTTATCGGAAACGGAGTCTTCTGTCCCGCTTGAGTGCGGCGACTCTATCCCTTTTCATTGCATTGCACAACCTAGGGGCCGACCTGCTCAGCCGTGATGAATGCCGCCGAAAGCAGGCACAGTAAACAAAGGCTTAGCGCCTTTGGAGCCGAGGCCTCGGCAGTCGTTCTCGCGGCGTGTGGTGAGGGAATCTGATGCATCGCGGGAAGCTCGCTTTGGGCGCTGGCGGCGCGCGACACAATGCTCAGGCGGGCAGCCAATGCTCGATGACGAGCTGCAGCGAATCCAGACCCTGATAGTGGTTGACCTCGGGACGGTACGCGGCGCGAATTCGTGGCGGCAGCGGCGCCGTCTGCTGGAAAACCATCGCCTCGAACCGCCGCTCGCCCAGCGTCAGCGCGAGCTTCAGATGTTTGTCGCCGACGACGCGCTGCGCCGTCACTGCGAACTCGGCGTCGAACGCGGGGGCCGGAAAGCCCTGGCCCCACACGTGCGCGGCGCAGGATTGCGCGAGCCCCAACGTCAGCTCACCGGCAGCGAGCGCGCCGTCGGTCTCGATCGTGCGCTTGAGCAGCGCCGGTGACAGCCATTCGCGGCCGATACGTTCGAACTCGTCGATGAACCGGGGCAGGAGGGCTTCGTTCAGCGACAGGCCGGCGGCGTACGCATGCCCGCCAAATCGCGTGATGACCCCCGGTGCGCGCTTGGCGACCAGGTCCAGCGCATCGCGCAGATGAAATCCCGCGATCGCGCGGCCCGACCCGCGCAGCTCGCCATCGGCGCCGGCGCGGGCGAAAACGATCACCGGCCGATGGTAGCGGTCCTTCAGACGCGATGCGACGATGCCGACCACGCCCTGATGCCATTCGGCGCGGTACAGGCACAGCGTGCAGCCGTCGTCGTCGATGCCATGCTCCAGGTCGGCCAGGGCCTGCGCCTGCATCGATGCCTCGACGTCGCGCCGCTCGCGATTGAGTCCGTCGAGTTCGACCGCGATGCGGTCGGCGCTCGGCTGGTCGTCGGTCAGCAGGCAGGCGATGCCGACTGACATATCGGCAAGCCGGCCCGCGGCGTTGAGCCGCGGACCCACGATAAAACCCAGGTCGTAGCTCGTCGCGCGCTGCGGCACGCGGCCGGCGACGGCAAGAAGCGCCCGCACACCCGGCTGCATGCGATTGGCGCGGATGCGTCGCAGTCCCTGATCGACCAGGATGCGGTTGGCGTGATCGAGCCGGACGACGTCGGCGATCGTGCCCAGCGCCACGAGGTCGAGCAGCGCGGCCAGGTGCGGCTCGGCACGATGTGCAAAATGGTCGCGCTCGCGCAGCAGCGCCCGCAAAGCACACAACACGTAGAACATCACGCCGACGCCGGCGAGATGCTTGCTCGGGAACGCGCAGCCCGATTGATTGGGATTGACGATCCACGCCGGCGCCGGCAGACGCTCGCCGGGCAGATGATGGTCGGTGATCAGCACGTCGATGCCGAGCGCATTCGCCGCGGCGACGCCTTCGACGCTCGCGATGCCATTGTCGACGGTGATGATGAGTCCCGGGCGCCGGGCGGCCGCGAGCGCGACAATCTCGGGTGTCAGTCCGTAGCCGAATTCGAACCGGTTCGGCACCAGGAACTCGACGTTCGCGCCCATCGCAGCGAGGCCGCGCATCGCGACCGCGCAGGCGGTCGCGCCGTCGGCATCGTAGTCGGCGACGATCAGCAGCCGCTCGCCGAGGTCGATCCCGTCGGCGAGCCGCTCGGCCGCCGCGTCGATGCCCTTGAGCGACTGCCATGGCGGCAACCCGGCGAGATCGTTGTCGAGCTCCGCGGCCGATGCGATGCCGCGCGCGGCGAACACGCGCGCCATGACTGGCGCGATGCCCGCGGCACCAAGCGCCGCGGCAGCGTCGGGCACGTTGCGGCGGGTTATTTCCATTCAGCGCCCGGCGGCCGCGAGCAGCGTCGACAGCCGGGCCGCCGCGAGGCGGGCGCGCCAGCGGCCGATGAGCGACCGTGGACGCGGCGTAAACCAGGCTGCGCGTCCACGACCCGATAGCACGACGTCGAGCGCATCGATCGCATGCGCATCGAGCGCTGCGCGGAGCGGGTCGGCCCAGTCGCGAGTCAATGCGGCGAGCGCCGCGGATCCGTCGTTCGCCTCGAACTCCTGCAGCCAGACCAGCGACGGCGACCTCGGTCCGGCATCGATCCAGGCCGTGAACGATGAGGGCGCGGGCGCGGCCGCCAGGCCGCAGGCGCGCGCGAGGTCGCGCTGGAGCGCCGCGTCGGCGTAGACCGATGCAATGTGCGGCGTCGCGGGCACGTCGGCGCGCACGCCGCCGCCCGACAGCCAGACACCGTTGACCTCTGCGCGGCCTTCGTGCTCGCGCTTTGCCGTGACCGGATGCGAAAACAGCAACATCTGCATTTCACTTTGCCAGCGACGCCAGCGCGCTGCATCCGGGCCGCCGGGCAGGAACGGGAATATCGGCGCGCCGAGCGCGTCGTCCGCCGGATGGGTCACGAGCTCTTGCGTTGCGGTCGCGGCGATCAGCCAGCGCGCCGGCGTGGCGGCGAAAAAATGCAGACCGTCGCCAGCGAAATGCGCATTGAATGTCGTCAGCAGCTCCATGGCTTCGTCGGCCGACAGGTCGTCAACGACTGCGGCGAGCTGCACGTCCTGCTGGCCGACGACAAGCATCACCGGCTCGGCCAACAGCCAGAAAGCGTTGCCGGGATCGAGATTCGCCGCGCTTGCCAGCAGCGGCGCAACGGGCCAGTCGCGCTGCTTGGCGATGCCGAGCGCCGCACAGGCTACCGCGGTCGCGCCATCGTGCGCGGCGGCAGGCACGCCCGTCGCCAACAGCCTCGCCAAAGCGTCTCCCTGGGCGTCGCCCCGCGCCGGCTCGGCCTGCGCGAAGTCGAGCAGACCCGGAACGACCAACGTGAGTTGCATGCGGAAAAGGGCGGGCGGAGGCGAATCGAGTGTAGCACGCGCGCCGCGTCCTGACGGACCGCCGGTTCGGACGGCACGGCCGGCGAAAGCTTGCGCATTTGGGCTTGAGCGTACGCTACAAATGAATGTGTCACACTCCATGCGTGGATTCGGTCGATCGGCATCTTTGAGCCCCTACGAAATCCTCGTCGGACTTCGCTATACCCGTGCCCGACGCGGCGCCGGCCGCAACGGATTCGTCTCGTTCATCGCATTCGTCTCGATGGCCGGCATCGCCCTCGGCGTCGCCGCACTGATCGTGGTTCTGTCGGTGATGAACGGTTTCCAGGACGAATTGCGCAATCGCATCCTGTCGGTTGCATCGCATATCGAGATCCGCGCGCTCGACGGCGCGATGGCCGACTGGCAGGAGGTGGCGCGAGTCGCCGCGCAAGACGCGCACGTAAAGGGCGCGGCACCATTCGTCTTCGGTCAGGCGATGCTTTCGGCAGGTGACGCCAATCGCGGCGCTCTGGTGCGCGGTGTCGATCCGGTGCGCGAAGACAGAGTCGCCGACATCGGCCGCCACATGCGAGCCGGGGCGCTGTCCGATCTGACGCCGGGCGGCTTCGGCATCGTGCTCGGCATAGAGCTCGCCCGGGCGCTGCGCGTGCGCGTCGGCGATGCGGTTCTGCTCATCACGCCGCAGGGGACGGTGACCCCCGCGGGCACGCTGCCGCGGGTAAAGACTTTCCACGTCGTCGGCGTATTCGAGATCGGGATGTACGAGTTCGACAATGGTCTCGCGCTGATCGAGCTGTCCGACGCGCAGAAGCTGTATCGGCTCGACGACGCGGTCAGCGGCGTGCGCCTCAAGCTGGACGACATGTTCGCCGCGCCAGCGGTTGCGCGCGAGCTCGCGCGCGTCGTGCCGGTCGATGCCCAGGTTCGCGACTGGACGATGGACCACGCCAACTTCTTTCGCGCCGTAGCGATCGAAAAGCGGGTGATGTTCATCATCCTGACACTGATCGTCGCGGTGGCGGCCTTCAACATCGTCTCGGCGCAGGTGATGGTGGTCACCGACAAGCAGGCCGACATCGCCATCCTGCGCACGCTCGGCGCCTCGCCGGCGAGCATCCTGGCGATATTCGTCATCCAGGGGGCGCTGGTCGGCTTCATCGGAACGCTGTTCGGCGTCGTCGGCGGGATCGCGCTGGCGCTCAACGTCGACGTTGTGGTGCCGTTCATCGAGCGCACGTTCAGCATCCAGTTCCTCGACAAGAGCGTCTACTACATCAGCGAGCTGCCGTCAGACCTGCAGCGTGGCGACATCCTGCTGATCGCCGCGATCGCGCTGCTGCTCGCGCTGCTCGCGACGCTCTATCCAAGCTGGCGCGCGGCCAAGGTCAATCCCGCGGAGGCGCTGCGCTATGAGTGAGGCCGCTGGTGCGCCGCGCGTCGCCGTGCTGGAGTGCCGGGGGCTGACGAAAACCTATCGCAGCGGCCCGCTCGATGTGCCGGTGCTGCTTGGCATCGATCTGGCGGTGAATCCGGGCGAGCGCGTGGCCATCGTCGGCGCGTCCGGCTCGGGCAAGAGCACGCTGCTGCATCTGCTCGGAGGCCTCGACGCGCCGACCACGGGCGAAGTGCGCGTGCAGGGCGCGCCATTGGCGCAGCTGTCGGAGGCCGAGCGGGGCAGGGTGCGCAACCACGCGCTGGGCTTCATCTACCAGTTCCACCATCTGCTGCCAGAATTCTCGGCGCTGGAAAACGTGGCGATGCCTCTCTACATCCGCCGCGACGCGCGGGTGGCGGCGCGAGCGAGCGCGGCCGCACTGCTCGAGCGCGTCGGTCTCGCGCATCGCGCGCAGCATCGCCCGGCGGAGCTCTCGGGTGGCGAACGCCAGCGCGTCGCGCTGGCGCGCGCGCTGGTGACCTCTCCCGCCTGCGTGCTCGCCGACGAACCCACCGGGAATCTCGACCGGCGCACTGCCGGCCAGGTATTCGATCTGATGCTCGAGCTCAATCGCAGCGCGGGCACCAGCCTCGTGATCGTCACGCACGATCCCGACCTGGCCGCCCGCACCGATCGGACCTTGCATCTGCTTGACGGCTTGCTAACGACGTCAGCCGGCTAGCATCACGCACCGCCGGATGCGTTTTCGCGCCAGGCAATAGCTCCCGGACGGCAGCGGCGGATTGCGTCCCTAGGGTGCCAGCGGCGGCTCGTCCATTGCCGCGATCTGCTCGCGCAATTCGAGCACGCGATCCTGCCAGTAGCGCTGAGTGTTGAACCACGGGAAAGCCGCCGGAAAAGCGGGATCGTGCCAACGCCGCGCCAGCCACGCCGAATAATGGATCAGCCGCAGCGTGCGCAGCGCTTCGATCAGATTCAGCTCGCGGTCGTCGAAGTCGCAAAAATCCTCATAGCCCGACAGCACCGCCTTCAACTGGCGACGCATTTCGTCGCGATCGCCGGAGAGCAGCATCCACAGGTCCTGCACCGCCGGGCCGCTGCGGCAATCGTCGAAGTCGACGAAGTGCGGCCCTTGCATCGGCCCGTCGCTTCGCCAAAGGACGTTGCCGGCGTGGCAGTCGCCGTGCAGGCGCAGCGTAGCGACATCGCCGGCTCGCTCATAGCAGCGCCGGACGCCGTCGATCGCCTGCGCGGCGACGCTCTCCCAGGCGGCGGTCAGGTCGGACGGGATGAACCCGTGGGCGAGCAGCCAGTCGCGCGGCTCGTTGCCAAAAGTCTCGATGTCGAGCGCCGGCCGCACGCGAAACGGCACGGTTTTCCCGACGGCATGGATCCGGCCGACGAAACGGCCGATCCATTCGAGCGTCGCTCGATCCTCGAGCTCGGGCGCGCGACCGCCGCATTGCGGATAGACCGCGTAGCGAAAGCTCTCGAAGCGATGCAGCGTTGCCGCACCGGCGATCGCAAGCGGCGCGACGACCGGAATCTCCTGTGCGGCGAGCTCGGCGACGAACGCGTGCTCCTCGCCGATCTGCTCGTCGCTCCAGCGCGCCGGACGATAGAACTTGACGACGATCGACGCGGCCGCCGTGTCGCCGGAAGCCCTGGCGCGGTCGTCGAGCCAGGCCTGGTAGACGCGATTTTCGTAGCTGTTGAGCGCAAGCAGCCTGCCGTCGCAGAAGAGCCCGACGGCGTCGAGCGCATCGAGCACCCGGTCGGGCGTGAGCCCCGCGTAAGGCGCGGGTGAGGAATCGTCCATCCGGGCATTGTACGTAGCGGCGCCACGGGCCTGCCCCCGGCGGACGCTGCAGCTCGCGTGCCACGGCTAATAATCGACCGGAACCGGTTCGAGGCTGCGCCACAAGTACCAGGTCGCGACCGAACGCCAGGGCCGCCAGGGCTCAGCCAGCGCGACCATCGCGTTGCGGGTCGGACGCGCGTCGCGCAGGAATTGTCTCGCCATCGCCTTCTGCAGGCCCAGGTCGTCGACCGGCAGCACATCGGGACGGAGCTCGTGAAACATCAAGAACATTTCGGCGGTCCAGCGGCCGATGCCCTTGACGTCGACGAGTTGCGCGATGACCGCCTCGTCATCGAGCTTGCGCCAGCGCTTCGGATCGAGCTTGCCCGAGACGAAGTGGCCCGCGAGATCGCACAGATACTCGGCCTTGCGCTGCGACAACCCGCAGGTACGCAGGGCGCCCATGTCGGCCGTCGCAACTTTGGTCGCGGGGAGGCGCCGAAACTTGTGCGCGGGCGCATGGTCCGCCACTTGGACGAAGCGCCACCAGATCGCGTCGGCCGCCTTGACCGATATCTGCTGGCCGACGATCGCCCGGGCGAGCGTCGTGAACGGATCGGCGCGGCGCTTCAGGTGGATGCCGGGATAGGCGCGGATCAGCCGCTCCAGGACGCGATCGCGGCGCGAGAGTTCGCGTACCGCCTCGTCCCAGAACGGCGGCTTCATCGCCGTACGCGCCTGCGCGCGGCGAAAGACCACCCTGCGGCGCGCCGGCGCCGGGCTTCCGGTTCGTCGCAGCGGGCATCGAGCCGGGGCGGGAAGTGGTACATTACGCGCCTTTCGCGGGAGAGGGATCGATGCGCAGTCCGCATCTGCGGGTCATTGTCGTCGCAGCTTGCCTGCTGGCTCTGTTTGGCGTCGCGGCGCGGGTCGCGTCGGCGGCCGCGGATCCGAACAAGGTGCTACACGTTGCCATCGAGGCTGGAGACGACGGCTTCGATCCGGGCCGAAGCACCAATTACTATTCCGGCCTGATCGAAGAAGTCATTTTCGAGCGCTTGCTCACCTACGATTACCTCGCCGAACCCGTCAAGCTCGCGCCGATGCTGGCCGAGGCGCTGCCTGAAGTCACCGACGGCGGCAAGACCTACACTTTTCATCTGCGCAAAGGCGTTTATTTTACCGCGGACCCCGCGTTCAAGGGCATCCGCCGCGAGCTCACCGCTGCCGATGTCGTCTATTCGATCAAGCGCTTCATGGATCCGAAGAACCGTTCGCCATGGCGATGGTTATTCGACGGCAAGATCGCCGGTCTGAACGAGCAGGAAGCGCTGGCGAAAAAGAATGGCGACCGTTTCGATTACGACGTAAAAATTCCAGGCGTCGAAGCAGTCGATCGGTACACGGTCCGCTTTCACCTGGTCGAGACCGACTACAACTTCGCCTTCATCCTCGCATCGCCGGTGACGAGCGTGGTCGCGCGCGAAGTGATCGAGCAATACGGCGACGACACCAAGGGCCATCCGGTCGGCACCGGACCGTACATGCTGGCCGAGTGGCAACGCGGAGCACGCATCCTGTTGCACGCGAATCCCGGATACCGCGGATTCGTCTGGGACTTCCAGCCTTCGGCCAATCCCTGGGACCAGGACGTCGTCGCGGCGATGAAGGGAAAGCAGATGCCCCAGATCGGCGTCGTCGACGTGCGGCTGCTCGAAGAGGAACAGTCGCGCTGGCTCGCGTTTCAGGGCGCCGAAATCGACTACATCGATCGCTTCGGCTCGTTTGCACCGATGGCTATTCCGAACGACAAGGTCGCGCCCGATCTGGCAAAACGAGGTATCAAGCTCTACAAGTACCTCGAGCCGGAAATGACGTATTACCACTTCAACATGCAGGACCCGCTCATCGGCGGCTTCAGCAAGGAAAAGATCGCTCTGCGCCGCGCGATCGCCATGTCCTATAGCATCGACGACGAGATTCGCGTCATACGCAAGAACCAGGCAATCAAGGCCGAATCGCCGATTCCGCCGGGTGTCGTCGGTTACGATCCCAGCTATCGCAACGCAACGACGTACGATCCCGTTTTGGCCAACCAGCTGCTCGACTATTTCGGCTACAAGCGCGGCGCAGACGGCTATCGCACCTTGCCCGACGGCCAACCGCTGGTGGTGACGCTGTGGTCGACGCCGGAGGCGCTGAGCCGCGAGTACGACGAGTTGTGGCAGCGGGACTTGAAAGTGATTGGTATTCGTTTCGCGACCCAGAAGATCAAGTTCGCCGACATGATCCAGAAAGGCCGTGCCTGCCAGTTGTTCTTCAATGGCGCAGCGTGGACCGCCGATTGGCCGGTCGCCGACAATTTTCTGCAGTTGGCCTATGGACCCAATATCGGTGAAGCGAACTACGGCTGCTATAAGTCCGAGGCGTTCGACAATTTCTACCGTCAGGCGCAGAGATTGCCCGACTCACCCGAGCGCAACCGTCTCTATCGCGCAATGGCGCGGCAGATGGAGGTCGACTCGATCTGGGTGATGGGCGTCACGCGGTACAAGAGCACGCTGTTCTATCCATGGCTGGTCGGCTACAAGAAGCATCCGATCCTGCACGCGCCCTGGCCGTTCATGGACATCGACAATTCCAAGCGTCCGGCCCGATAGTGCGAACGTGCATCGTTCGCCGAAGCTGATACCGGTGTTCGCGGCGATGCTGCAGCGATTGTCCCGGATAGCGCAGCACGGCGTGGCTTGGCCGCCGGGCGCGGCGTTCGGGGCGTCGATCGCGCTCGCGTCGATGGTGGCCTTGCCGGTGCTCGCCGCCGACCCGAACAAGGTGGTGCGACTGGAGTTCTATGTCGCCGAAACCGGTTTCGATCCGGTCAAGGTCCAGGATTATTATTCGCTATCGGTCTGCGAAGCGATTTTCGAGCCGCTGATGACCTATGACTATCTGGCGCGGCCGGCAAAGCTTGCGCCGCGAGCCGCTGAGGCGATGCCCGCAATCAGCGACCAGGCCAAAACCTACGTCTTCAAGATCCGAAAAGGAATCTACTTCGCACCGGACCCGGTATTCAAGGGCAAGCCGCGCGAGCTGACCGCCGAAGACTACGCCTACACGATCAAGCGCTTCCGCGATCCGGCCAACAAGTCGCCGTACGAAAGCTTTCTCGGCGGCGTGATCGGCCTCGACGAAGTCAAGAAGGACGCGGAACGAACGGGCAAGTTCGATTACGACCGCAAGGTGGCCGGCCTGCAGGTCCTCGATCGTTACACGCTCCAGGTCAAGCTCAAGGAAACCGACTACAACTTTGCGCACATCCTCGCGCTGCCGAACACCGGGGCGGTGGCAAGGGAGGCGATCGAAGCCTACGCCGACGACACCAACGCCCACCCGGTCGGAACCGGTCCGTACACGCTCACGGAATGGAAGCGCTCGAACAAGATCGTGCTCGAGGCCAATCCATCGTTTCGCGGATTCACCTGGCATTTCGAGCCGAGCGGGGATCCGGTCGACAAGGAGCGGATCGCAGCGATGGACGGCAAGAAGATGCCGCAGATCGGGCGCGTGGAAATCAGCATCATCGAGGAGCAACAGGCGGCGTGGCTCGCCTTTCAGAATGGCGAGCAGGACGTCCTTTATCTGCGCGAGCAGTTCTCTCCGGTCGCGTTGCCGGGTAACCAGGTCAACGCCGACCTTGCCCGGCGGGGGGTCACTCTTAACCGCACGACCGATCCCGACATCAACTACACCTACATCAACACGACCGATCCCGAGTTCGGCGGCTTCGCCAAGGACAAGATCGCATTGCGGCGCGCGATCTTCATGTCCTTCGACAACACCGAATACATACGCGTCATCCGCAAGGGGCAGGCGATCGACGAGGCCTACCCGATCCCTCCCGGTGTGATCGGCAACGACCCGACCTATCGATCGATCGTGCCGTATGATCCGCAGCTCGCCAACAAGCTGCTCGACTATTTCGGCTACAAGCGCGGCGAAGACGGCTACCGCAACTGGCCGGACGGCAAACCGCTGGTATGGCGCTACTCGTCGACGCCGTCGTCGCGCGACCGGGAAATCGACGAGCTCTGGCAGAAGTCGGTCGAGCGCATCGGGATTCGCTTTCATGTCGACAAGAACCGCTTCCCGGAGGAGCTGAAGCAGGAGCGCGCATGCCAACTGCTGTCGCGAACCGCCGCGTGGATCGCCGACTATCCCGACGGCGACGACTTCATGCAGTTGTTCTACGGTCCCAACAGCCATGAGAACAACAATGCCTGCTTTCAGCTGGCCGAATGGGACCGCATCTATCTGAAGACCAAGACGATGCCGGATTCGCCGGAGCGCAGCCGCCTGTATCGCCAGCTCTGGCGCATGGTCGAAGTCAACGGCGTAATGAAAATGCACGACACGCGATACCGGAATATGCTTCTGCAGCCGCAGGTCATCGGGTACAAGAAGCATCCGATCCTGCTCGCCGAATTCATGTATTACGACGTCGATAACAGCCTGCGTCGCTGACGATCGACGAGTCAACGGCACACGGTTGGCGGCAATGCTGGCACACTGAGCGGTAGCACGGCACCCGGCGATCGATACCGGGGCACGAGCAGGAGGAAACGATGACGGCGTATATCATCCGGCGGCTGTGGCAGATGATCCCGACCTTGCTCGGGGTCATCCTGCTGGTGTTCATCCTGTTCAACTGGGTCGGCGGCGATCCCGCCTACGTGCTGGCCGGCAAGATCTCCAGCGCGGAGCAGATCGAGAACATCCGCCGCCAGCTCGGCGTCGATCAGCCGTTCTACGTGCAGCTCTGGATATTCATCAAGCAGGTCCTGACCGCGGATTTCGGCGCGAGCTGGAGCACCAACGAGGCGGTGTCGCACATCATGGCGACGCGTCTCGGGCCCTCGCTGACCGTTCTGATTCCGCTGCTGATCATCAGCACGCTGGTCGCGATCGGTCTCGCGCTGGCGGTCGCCTATGTACGCGGCTCGCTGACCGACCGCGCGGTGATGATCGTCTGTACGGTTGGCCTGTCGGTGTCGATCCTCGTCTACATCATCGTCTTCCAGTACGTGTTCGCCTACAAGCTCGGCTGGTTTCCGGTGCAAGGCTGGGGGGACGGGTTCTGGCACAACCTGATCGTGTACGCGTCGCTGCCGATCATCATCCTGCTGGTCGTCAGCGTGGCGCCGGACCTGCGGCTGTTCCGCACGTTCGTGCTCGACGAGATCAACCAGGACTACGTGCGCACCGCGCGCGCCAAGGGCGTGTCGGAAAACCGGATCATGTGGGTGCACGTCCTGCGCAACGCGTCGATCCCGATCATCACGCACGTGATGGCGCAGCTGCCGGGCTTGCTGATCGGTGCGTTCCTGGTCGAGCGTTTCTTCTCGATTCCCGGGATCGGCCGCGAAGTGATCCTCGCGGTCGAGCGCAGCGATTTCCCGGTGATCAAGGCGATCACCGTCTACGTCGCGGTGGCGACGATGATCGTCAACCTTCTGACCGACCTGATCTACAAGGCGGTCGACCCACGCGTGCAACTCAAATAGGAGACGGCG
Source organism: Betaproteobacteria bacterium (assembly GCA_040005975.1). Lineage (GTDB taxonomy): Bacteria > Pseudomonadota > Gammaproteobacteria > Burkholderiales > Casimicrobiaceae > PALSA-1003. Next base: position 15,218 of record JBDTXW010000018.1, read on the forward strand.
ATGCCCTACGACATTCCGCACGTCGTCTCCCCCGGACTATGGGTGCTGGCCTGGCGCCGCCTGCGATCGGACCGCGTCGCGATGGTCTCGCTGGCAATCGTCGCCGCGTTCCTGGTGATGATCGTGCTCTCGGCCACCGGCTTGATCGCCAAGGACTGGGCGAGGGAGGAGGGCGTCAACTACGCCCCACCGTCCTTCGTCGGACCCGACGCGGCCACTGCCCCGGCCGGGGCCGCGCCGGGTGCCTCGGCTGCCGCGGCTTCCAGCGCGGCCGACACCGAAGCCGACCTCGAGATCGTCGACCCGCTGGCCGATGCGCTCGCCGCGATCAAGGCCGGGGCGACCAAGCCGGGTGAGGCGCCGCCGTCGCCCGAGACAAAGAGCGTCGACCCGCTGGCGGACGTCATGGCCGACATCAAGGCCAAGGGCGCCGGGCGCAGCGATGTCGTCGTCGCGCGCGCGGCGACCTTGCCGTTTGGCGGCGACAAGTGGGGCCGCGACGTCCTCAAGAAAGTCATCAAGGGCTCGCAGACGTCGATCTTCGTCGGCATCGCAGCCGCGATCGTCGCCGTATTCCTGGGCTCGGTGTTCGGCGCCGTGGCCGGCTACTACGGCAAATGGCTCGACGACGTCTTCAACTGGTTCTACAGCGTGTTCACCGCGATTCCGTATCTGCTGCTGATCCTGGCGGTCGCCGCGGTGCTGCAGCAGAAAGGCACGCTGACGATCATCCTGATTCTCGGCCTGACCGGCTGGACCGGCGTGTTCCGCCTGATCCGCGGCGAATACCTGAAGCACAAGGGGCGCGAGTACGTGCAGGCCGCCGATGCGATAGGCGCATCGAACGCGCGTCGCATGTTCGTGCACATCCTGCCGAACGTCAGCCACGTGGTGCTGGTCCAGCTTTCGATCCTGACGGTGGCCTTCATCAAGTCCGAGGTGATCCTTTCATTCCTCGGCTTCGGCGTGCCGGTCGACGTCGTCTCCTGGGGTTCAATGCTCAACGAGGCGCAGAACGAGCTGATCCTGGGCAAATGGTGGCAGCTGGCGGCGGCCGGAACGTTCATGGCCCTGTTGGTCACCGCGTTCAGCCTGTTTACCGACGCCTTGCGCGACGCACTGGATCCGAAACTGAAATGAGCAAGATCGCCCCCCTGCCGTCGATGGAATGCGCGAACTGGAAAAAGCGATGACCGCGCCCCTTCTGTCCATCCGCAAGCTCCGGGTCAATTTCCGTCTCGACAGGAACACGAGCTTCGAGGCCGTCAAGGGCATCAGCTTCGACATCCCGACCAACGCGACCGTGGCGCTGGTCGGCGAATCGGGCAGCGGCAAGTCGGTGACCTCGCTGTCGATCCTCGGGCTGCTGCCGAAGGAAAACGCGACGGTGTTGCCGGGCAGCGAGATTCTCTACGGCGGACGAAATCTGGTCGAGCTCGGACAGGACGAATTGCGCAAGATCCGCGGCGCCGACATTTCGATGATCTTCCAGGAGCCGATGACCTCGCTGAATCCGGTGTTCACCGTCGGCTTCCAGTTGACCGAAGTGCTGCGCATGCACATGGGGATGGGGCCCGCCGAGGCGAGGAAACGCGCAATCGCCGTGCTGGCCGAAGTCGGCATTCCCGACCCTGAATTCAAAATCAATGCCTATCCGTCGCAGATGTCGGGGGGCCAGCAGCAGCGGGTGATGATTGCGATGGCGATCGCCTGCGAGCCCAAGCTGCTGATCGCCGACGAGCCGACGACGGCGCTGGACGTGACGATCCAGAAGCAGATCCTCGACCTGATCGCCGCGCTGCAGAAAAAGCACCAGATGTCGGTCCTGTTCATCACGCACGATCTGGCTGTCGTCGGTGAAATCGCCGATTACCTCGTCGTTATGCGCAATGGTGAGATCCGCGAACAGGGTCCGGCGAAGGAAGTCTTCGAGAATCCGCAGGACGCGTACACGAAGGCGCTGCTGCTGTGCCGGCCGCGCCTCGACCGCCGGCCGGTCCGCCTGCCGGTCATAGAGGATTTCATGAACGGCCACGGCAAGGCGATGCACCTGACCGAGCGCAAGCGCGGCATCGATCGCGGCGATCCGATCATCCTCGACGTCCGCCATCTCGGTAAGGACTTCTATTCGCGCGAGGGCCTGTTCGGGCGGCGCAAGTTCGAGGCGGTCAAGGACGTCTCGTTCCGCCTGCCGAAGGGCAAGACGCTCGGACTGGTCGGCGAATCCGGGTCAGGCAAGACGACGGTCGGGCTGACGCTGATGCGCCTGCACGAAGCGACGACCGGCGAGGCGTTGTTCGAGGGCAAGGACATTCTGGCCATGTCACCGCGCCAGTTCATGGACTACAAGCGCCGGATCCAGATCATCTTCCAGAACCCGTATGCGTCGCTCAACCCGCGCATGATCGTCGGTCAGATCCTCACCGAGCCGATGCAGATCCACGGCATCGGCGCGTCGGCACAGGAGCGGACCGAGCTCGCGTTCGAGCTGCTGCAGAAGGTCGGCCTGCCCGAGGTCTCGTTCTACAAGTATCCGCATGAATTCTCGGGCGGACAGCGCCAGCGCATCGCCATCGCGCGCTGCCTGACGCTCAAGCCGGACATCCTGATCTGCGACGAATCGGTCTCAGCGCTCGATGTATCGGTGCAGGCGCAGGTGCTGAACCTGCTGCAGGATCTGCAGGACGAATACCGGCTGTCGTATATTTTCATTTCGCACGACCTCGCCGTCGTCAAGTACATATCCGACGAGATCATGGTGATGAACCAGGGGGCGATCGTCGAAATCGCCAACTCCGACGACATCTACCTGCACCCGCAGCACCCATACACGAAGAAGCTGCTGTCTTCGATCCCGAAGGGCTGGCACCACGGATCGTAGTGCGCCGCGGCCGGACGACATCGTTGTCGCTGGCTTCTCCGCCTCCGGCCGTGGCCCCCGCTCCGCCCTGCGCCGTCCTACAACGTAAACGCCATCTCGCTCACGACTGCGCCGGGCAGGCGCTTGCTGCTGACACTGCGCGCGCGGTAGCTTTCGTCGCTCACGACGAGCTCGGTCTCGGACGTCAAGCCGACCAGGCGTTCGCCGAACAGCCGGAAGATGCTGTCGTCGAAGCGCATGACGTTGACCGGCGCCACGATCCGGCCCTTGTCGACCCAGAACGATGCAAAGCGAGTCATCCCGGTCACCCGGCAGGCGGGACGGTCGGAAAAGTTCAGGTACCAGAGATTGCCGATATAGAGGCCGGTGTCCAGCGCCGCCAGCGTGTCGTCGCCGGCCAGCACGCCTCCAGCCATGTCGAGGGACTCCGGCTGCTCCGACGCATTGGCGCCGTTGGTGGCGAGCGCGAATTCCTTGGCGGTTCGCGGGCTGACCAGCGAGCCGACGAGCCTCCCATCCTTGACCAGCGGCACGTTCGCGGGCCGTGCGAAGCCCTCGTCCTGAAACGCGGGAGCGACCCCGCTGGCCGTGTTCTCGGTAAACGAGATCGAGGCGTCGAGCGCTGCGGCGCCTTCCTGCATCCTGAACAGGCAGCTCTGCCGCGTCGCCAGCGCACGTCCGGAAAATCCGCCCCAGCAGAGCATCCCGGCAATCTCCTCCATTGCCGTCGGCGTCAGGTACGCTCGATAGCTGCCCGGCTCGAGCGAGCGTGGCGGAACAGCCAGCAGCGCCAGACGTTCGCGCGCACCGCGCATTTTCGAGGCGAACGCCTGATCCGACCAGTCGAAGCCGCCGTATCCTGTTTTCACCGCCTTGTCCGCGCGGTGGTAGAGGCTCCACTGCAGGTTGAAGCTCGTCACTTCGTGCCAGTTGCGCTGGCCGAGCGAGTTGGCGAAGCCCCGATAGACCGGGCCTGCGGCGTAGATCCCGACGAGGTCGAGCCCGTCCGCGGCGTCGAGAACGGTCGCGATGATGCCCTCGGGCGCAGGCATCGGGTCGCTCCTGACGACCCGGCTGGAATGAACGTCGGTCGCATAGTCCAGGTGCGGATCATCGGGCAGCTCGACCACCGTCTCGCGCAAGGCGGCCAGCGCCTGCCGCAGCGGCTCGCGGTCGCGCGCCAGGTCGCCGCAGACCGTCAGGCAATGCTCGGCGTGCTTGCGCCCGCGGATCAGGTGCAGTCGTACGTAGCGCTGCGTGACGGTGCCCGGCTGGCGGATCTTGCCGCGGTTCATTCGTACGAAATCCGATACCTCGGCGTCCAGCGTGCACGTATAAACCTCGCCCGGCAGAAGCGCACCGTCGAGAAATGCGGCCATTTCGCTGAAATATGTTTCCATCGTCGAGGTCGCCATCAGTTTTCGCCGCCGAAGACGTCGACAGCCGTGAACACGCACGCCGGAGACGCATGTCCGACGCGGATCAGCTGCGACGGCTCGCCTTTGCCGCAGTAGGGGGTGCCCAGCACCGCGACGGTCGCGGCGTCGCCGACTCTGGCGAGGCTCCTCCAGAAGTTGGCCGAAATGCCGCGGTAGTTCGGATTCTTGACGACGGTGGTGAGCTTGCCCTGCTCGATCAACTGACCCCACTCGCAGCCAAACTGGAACTTGTTGCGCGAGTCGTCGATCGACCACGAGCTGTTCGTCGCCATCAACACGCCGCGCTCGATTCCGGCGATCATCGACTCGAGACTGGCATCGCCCGGCTCGAGATTGAGATTTGCCATGCGGTCGATCGGCGGCCGGTTCCAGCCGTCGGCACGCGAATTGGCCACGCCGGACAGCTTCGCGCGCGCCTGCGAGATCGAGCCGCCCAGCGGGCGCTCGAGTATCCCGCGCCTGATCAGCTCTACTTTTTGCGCCGGCGTGCCGTCGTCGTCGAAGCCGTAGCTTGCCAGCTCTTCCGGGCGGGTCGGATCGAAGCTGACGTTGAGCAGCTCCGATCCGTAGCGATAGGTTCCGAACATGTCCAGCGTGACGAAGCTGGTGCCGGCGAAGTTTCGCTCGTCGCCGAGGATCCGATCGAGCTCCAGCGGATGCCCGATCGATTCGTGGATCTGCAGGATCATCTGGTCGGGCATCAGCAGCACGTCGCTCACGCCGGTCGGGCAGTTCGGTGCCGCCAGCAGCTGCAGCGCGTCCTCGGCGATTCGTCGGCCGCTGCCGATATACGCGAAGCGCTCCAGGATCGACTCGTCGCCCTGCTGTGCCAGTCCGCGATAGCCGTTCAGCGTCCGTGTTTGCGTGTCGCCGTTGCCGTGGGCCGTCACGCTGAGGTTCGGCATGACAAAGCGGTAGCGCTGCATCACCTCACCGCCCGCGCTGGTCAGATAACGGTGTTCCGCGGTTCGCGTCTCGACGCTCGCTTCCCAATCGACGATCCGGGGATCGCATGCAGCCTGTGCGGATTCCGCCGCGAGTACGTCGTACCAGTCACTTCGGGACCAACCCGCGACGGCCGCGAACGGAGACTCGTAGTGGCCGCGCGGCGCCGGCTTGGGCAAAGACCGCGTATCGACCAGCGAGCGCGACGCGCTGGCGCGGGCCCAGTGACACGCCCGATCGAGTGCCGCTTGCAGCCCGGGAGTCGACAGGTCGCAGGTCGCCGCGTAGCCGTGACCACCCCGGTCGTAAACGGTGAGCATCGCGCCTCGATCGACGAGGAAGGACGGCGGTTGCGCGACATTCTTCCGCACCGAGTAGTTCGCCGCGTGCTCCTCGACGACGCGCAGCGACCAGAAGTCCGCGTCGCAGGAAAGTGAGGACAGCTTGGGCAGGTGGTCGATATCGGGCATTCAGGTCTCGAGCTTGAGGGTTCGCCCTATCGTCGGAATGCCGGGGCGGCGAAAAGCCGCAAATTATAAACCGGAGCCGAACGGGACGCGACAGACTATTGGGGCTGTTGCGACATGATCCGGCCGAGTTTCGCGGCGTACAGGTCGTGATCCTTGCGGGTCGTACTGTAATCCATCGCAAGCGCCAACTCCTTGCGCGCCTGCTCGATTTCGCCGAGGCCGAGGTAGGCGGTGGCTAGCCAGAAATGGACTTCGTCGTAGTAGGGCGCCCGATCGATTTCCT
>JBDTXW010000019.1:0-21128 GCA_040005975.1 Betaproteobacteria bacterium
TGTAGTAGCTGCGCAGCGTTTCCAGATCGGCCTGCAGCTTCTGCTTCGAATACTGATCATTCTTCGTGTACCAGGTGAGCCAGCCCGGCGTCGATAGCTGCATCTCGTCGATCAGCGTCTTTTCGGGGAACTCGCGGGCGCCCACGATATTGATGTTGGCGATCTTGGAGGCTTCTCCCTCCTCGACGGTAAAGTTGATTGCGACTCGATTGCGCTCCTGCGGCGTCACCGTGGTCGTCACCTTGACCGCGTAGTTGCCATGATTGATGTACTGTCGCTTGAATTCCTGCTCGGCACGCTCCAGCGCCGAGCGATCGAATATCCGCGACTCGGCGATGCCGATGTCTTTCAGCGCCTTCTTCAGCGTGTCCTTGTCGAATTCCTTGGTGCCGGTTATGTCGATCTGGCTGATCGTCGGCCGCTCCTGGACGATAACGACCAGCACGCCGTTCTCGGATTCGAGCCGCACATCGCGAAAAAAACCGGTCGCGTACAACGCCTTGACGGCGGCCGACGCCTTTTCGTCGTCGACCTGGTCGCCGACCTTGATCGGAAGGTAATTGAACACCGTTCCGGCTTCGGTGCGCTGCACGCCCTCGACGCGAATGTCCTTGACCACAAACGGTTCGAACGCCAATGCGGTGTGCGCGAACAGCGCGACGAACAGTGCCGGCAGCGCCTTCACTCTCGAGCCGGCGCGGCGTGCGCGCGCCGGCTGACGGCAAGCGGGGGGTTCAGAAGAGTCGGGAAAGGTCATTGAAAAGCGCCAAAGCCATCAGCATGGCCAGAACGGCCATGCCAATGCGCTGGCCGACCTCGAGCACGCGGTCGGGAACCGGACCGCCCTTGATAATCTCGGCGAGATAATACATCAAGTGTCCGCCATCGAGTAAGGGTACCGGCAGCAGATTCAGCACGCCCAGGCTGATGCTGATCAATGCGAGGTAGCCGATGAACGTCAGCACGCCGGCCTGCGCCGACTGTCCGGCATAATCGGCCATCGTCAACGGCCCGCTGACGTTTTTCAGCGACGCTTGTCCGGTGAGGATCCTGCCCAGCATCTTGACGGTGAACAGCGAGAGATCCCACGTTTTGCGCGTGCCTTGCACGACGGCCTCGCCGACGCCATAGCGCACCGTCGTGCCGATTCGCGCCACCGCGGCGGGATCGACCGCGAGTCGCATGCCGGCGAGCCCGACTCTGCGTCCATCCTGGTCGCTCGCCTCGGGCGTCAGGACGATCTCGCGCTCCGCGCCGTCGCGGCGCACGGTAAACACAAGGCGCTGTTCCGGATGCGCATTGGTGATCGCCGCGACTTCCGCCGGAGAGCGGACGATCTCGCCGTCGACTGCGACGACCGTATCGCCGGCGCGCATGCCGGCCACGGCGGCAGGCTTGCCCGGCAGCACGTCGTTGACCCGTGGCGGGCCGAGATCGATCTTGAGCCCCAGCGCCGAGACGAAGTTGCCTTCCCAATCGTCGCGCCGGAGGCTTGAGAGCGGCAACACATGCTGCGAGCTGACGCCCGACCGTTCGACGGTGACGACGGCGTCGTCGCTGCCCGACGCCTTGAGCAGCCGCCAGCGCAGATCCTGCCATGAGAGAACGCGCTCGCCATCGACGGCGACGACTTCATCGGAAGCCGCGAGACCCGCGACGGCTGCCGGTGAGCCGACGGGGGGCGCGGCCAGCACCGCGCGCTCGCCCGGAACGCCGGCGACGTAGGTGCCGGCGAAAAGCAGTGCCGCCAGCAGAAGATTGGCGGCGGGCCCGGCAGCGACGATCGCGATTCGCTTCCACACCGGCTGGCGATTGAATGCGCGCCCGAGATCGGCTGTCGCAACTTCGCCTTCGCGCTCGTCGACCATCTTGACATAGCCACCGAGCGGCACCGCCGACAGCGCCCACTCGGTGCGATCGCGGCCGAAGCGGCGCGACCACACAATGCGGCCGAATCCGACCGAAAAGCGCAGGACCTTGACGCCCAGCATCCGCGCCACGACATAGTGGCCGAGCTCGTGAAAGATCACCAGAACTCCGAGCGTCACTGCGAAGGCGAGAAGTTTTTGCAGCAGCACGATCATGCCGCCAGTGTGTGCGATGGCTCGAGCTCGAGCCATCGCCGCGTCAGTGTCCGGGCCTCGCGATCGGCGGCGAGCGCTTCTTCCAGCGTCGTCACCGCCCGCACGGGCAGGCGCGACAGCGTTTCGGCGCAGGCCGCGGCGATTTGCGTGAAGGCGATGCGCCGCTCGAGAAACGCGGCGACGGCGACTTCATTGGCGGCATTGAGCATCGCCGGCGCGGTGCCGTCGGCGCGCAGCGCCTGGTAGGCGAGGCCGAGACACGGAAAGCGCGCGGCGTCGGGTGCGGCGAAGTTCAGCGCGCCCAGCCCGGCCAGGTCCAGTGGCGCAACGCCGGCAGCGATCCGCTCCGGCCAAGCCAGGGCTTGCGCGATCGGCGTACGCATGTCCGGATTCCCCAACTGCGCGAGCACCGAGCCGTCGACATACTCGACCAGCGAGTGCACGATGCTTTGCGGATGAATGACGACGTCGATCACGTCCGCCGGCGCGCCGAACAGCCACCGCGCCTCGATCACTTCGAGGCCCTTGTTCATCATCGTCGCCGAATCGACCGATATCTTGCGGCCCATGCGCCAGGTCGGATGTGCGCACGCCTGCTCGGGCGTCACCGTGGAAAGGTCGCCGAGCGGAGTCTCGCGGAACGGCCCACCGGAGGCGGTCAGCAGCATGCGCCGAATACCGGGCGAAGCCTCGCCGCACGCCTGATCGGGCGGCAGGCATTGGAAGATCGCGTTGTGCTCGCTGTCGATCGGTAGCAGCGTGGAGCCGCCCTCGCGCACCGCGGCGATGAACAGCTTGCCGGCGAGGACCAGTGTTTCCTTGTTTGCGAGCAGGATGCGCTTGCCGCTGCGCGCCGCCGCTAGCGTCGGTTCGAGGCCGGTCGCACCCACGATCGCCGCAATCACCGTGTCGGTCCCAGGCGACGCCGCAAGCGCACACAGACCCTCCGGCCCGGCAAAGACGCGGGTCGCGAGGCCCGCGCCGCGGATCGCGCGCTCGAGCTCGTGCGCGGCGGCAGCATCGAGTAGAGCCGCGCAGCGCGGCCGAAAGCGGCGGACCAGCTCGAACAGCGCCTGCCATTGCCGGTTCGCCGTCAGCGCCTCCACCGCGAACCGGTCGGGATGCCGCGCGATGACATCGAGCGCCGACGCGCCGATCGAGCCGGTGGCACCGAGGATGGCGATGTTTCGCGCCGGCGCAGCGACGATCATCTCAGCAGCTGCTGCGCGATCAGCGCAGCCGGAGGCATGGCCGCGGTCAGCGCATCGATGCGGTCGAGCACGCCACCGTGGCCCGGCAGCACCGACCCGCTGTCCTTGACGCCGCGCTGGCGCTTCAATTGCGACTCGAACAAATCGCCGATAATCGACAGTCCTGCGAGCAGCAGTGCGATCGCCACCCAGGTCGCGGCAGCGATCGGGTCCAGCGCCCGCGAGTAGCCGGCGGCCGCCGCAAAGGGCAGCAGCAGCAGCGCGTAGATGGCCACGGCGGCAAGCGCCCCGTAGACGCCTTCCCAGGTCTTGCCGGGGCTGATCGACGGTGCAAGTTTCCTGCGGCCGAAGCGCCGGCCGGTAAAATATGCTGCGGTATCGGCGATCCACACGATCGCCATCAATGCCAGCAGCAGGCCGGGTGAGCGCGTCTGCAAGGCGACAACAGCCATCCAGGTCGCGATCAGGACCAGCCAGCCGACGATCGCCAGCACCGGCCGGGACTCGACGCGCCGCCCCGAGGCGAGCCACGCCGGCGCGACCAGCAGCCAGAACACGGTCGCGGCGCCGCAGATCCAGAACACCACCGCGTCGGCCCAGCCGCTTTCGGGCGTGAATCCGGCGGCCGGATCGAGCAGCAGGACGCAGCCGATGAACAGCGTCGTGCCGACGAACAGCAGCCAGCGGCGCTTTTTCAGCGCAGCGAGTTCCGCCCATTCGGTGGCTCCGATCACGACAATGGCAAGCGTCACGACGCCCCAGGCGCGAGGCGGCAGCAGGAACAGCGCGGCCAGCGTCAGCGGAATCAGGACCAGCGCGGTGATGATGCGGGTCTTGAGCACCCCGTGGCTCAATCGCGGACCGCTTGCAGTTGCTCACTGGTCCGGCCGAAGCGGCGCTCGCGCTGCCGATACGAATCGATCGCCGCGCGCAGCGCATCGGCATCGAAATCGGGCCACAGGAGGTCGGTGAAAAAGAACTCCGTGTAGGCGAGCTGCCACAGCAGGAAATTCGATATCCGCTGTTCACCGCCGGTGCGTATGAACAAGTCGGGCTCCGGCGCGTAGGCCATCGACAGATACGGCTCCAGCGCCTCCGGCGCGAAGCCGCGCACTGCCTTGGGATCTGCGGCCAGCAGCTTCTGCACCGCCTGCGCAACGTCCCAGCGCCCGCCGTAGTTGGCGGCGATCGTCAGTGTCAGGCGGGAGTTGTCCTCGGTCACCGCCTCGCCAGCGGCAATCAGCTCGCGGATCCTCGGCTCGAAACGCGAAATGTCGCCGATCACCTTGAACCGTATGTCGTTGTCGTCGAGCTTGGCGACTTCCTGCTCCAGCGCGCGCAGAAAGAGCTGCATCAGGATCGATACTTCGTCGGCGGGGCGGCGCCAGTTCTCGCTCGAGAACGCGAACAGCGTCAGGTATTCGACTCCCTGCTCGATGCAACCGCGAACGGTCGCGCGCACCGCCTCCACGCCTTTGCGGTGGCCGGCCACCCGGGGCAGCATCCGCTGCTTCGCCCAGCGACCATTGCCATCCATGATGATGGCAATGTGGCGCGGGATGGCGCGCATTTCCGGAACGTCGCGGGTCGAGCTGGTAAACAAGGTCGCTGTCACACTGCCATCAAGTCGGCTTCCTTCGCGTGCAGCAGCTTGTCGACTTCGGCGATATGCCGGTCGGTGAGCTTCTGCACGTCGTCCTGGGCGCGGCGCTCGTCGTCCTCGGCAACCGACTTGGCCTTCAGCAAGTCCTTTAGATGGCTGATCGCGTCACGGCGGATGTTGCGTACGGCGACCCGCGCGTTCTCGGCCTCGCGATGCACGACCTTGATCAGCTCCTTGCGCCGCTCTTCGGTCAGCGCCGGCATCGGCACGCGGATCAAGTCGCCGCTGGTCGCCGGGTTGAGGCCCAGATCGGAATCGCGAATCGCCTTTTCGACCACTTGAACCATCTTTTTTTCCCACGGTTGCACGGTGATCGTATGCGCGTCCGCCAGCGTCACATTGGCGACCTGGTTGATCGGCATCGTCGTGCCGTAGTAGTCGACCTTGATGTGATCGAGCAGGCCGGTGTGCGCGCGACCGGTCCTGACTTTGCCGAGATCAGCCTTCAGCGCCTCGACCGACTTCTGCATCTTCTGTTCGGCGGACTTCTTGACGTCAGCGATCATTGGGAGCTCCTTGCCGAATCCGTTGCGCGCAGCTCGTAGGCTGCGAACCCACAGAATAGTTCGCGGCGCGCCGCCTTGTGTTCGGAACGCACTGACGACGACGCTAGCAGTGCACCAGCGTTCCCACGTCCTCGCCCATCACGACGCGCTTGAGCGCGCCGGGAGCGAAGATGCTGAACACCTTGAGCAGCATGTTCTGATCGCGGCACAGCGCCAGCGCAGTGGCGTCCATCACTTTCAGGTTCTTGACGATCGCTTCGTCGAACGTGAGCGTGGGGTAGCGCCGCGCCGACGCATCCTTGTTCGGATCGGCAGTGTAGACACCATCCACCTTGGTCGCCTTGAGAACGATGTCGACGCCCATCTCGCGGCCGCGCAAGGCCGCCGCGGTATCGGTGGTGAAAAAAGGGTTGCCGGTGCCGGCCGCGAAGATAACGATCTTGTTCTCTTCCAGATAGCGCAGCGCCTTGCCGCGGATGTATGGCTCGGCTACCTGTTCGATCGACAGCGCCGACTGCACGCGCGACACCAGGCCGGCGCGGCGCATTGCATCCTGCAGCGCCAGCGCGTTCATCAGCGTGGCCAGCATGCCCATGTAGTCGGCAGTCGCGCGGTCCATGCCCGCCGCCCCAGGAGCCACGCCGCGAAAAATGTTGCCGCCGCCGATCACGACGGCGACCTGCACACCCAGCCGGACGATCTCTCCGATTTCGGCAACGATGCGGTCGATGACCTCGCGATTGATGCCGTACGGATCATCGCCCATCAACGCCTCGCCGGAAAGCTTGAGCAGGATGCGCTTGTAGGCCGGCTCGGTGCGCACCAGCGGCGCCACGCTGGACAGGGGGGCGATGTTTGGCGTTGTCATGGCACGGTCGTCCTCTGCAGTGAGCACTCAGGCCTTCGCCATCGCCGCGACTTCCGCGGCGAAGTCATCCTTTTTTTTCTCGAGGCCTTCGCCCACGACATAGAGCGTGAAGCCCTGGACCGTCGCACCCTTCGACTTCAGATACTTCTCGACTGTCTGATCGGTGTCCTTCGCGAACGGCTGACCGAGCAGCGTAACTTGGGCCAGATACTTGTTGATGCGACCTTCGACCATTTTGCTCACGATGTCCGCCGGCTTGCCGGTGTCGGCCGCTTGCGCGCTGTAGATCGCGCGTTCCTTTTCGATCAGCTCGCTCGGAACCTGGTCGCGTGAAACGCACACCGGACGCACGTTGGCGACGCTCGCGGCGATATGCATCGCGATGTCCTTGCCGGTCTGCTCGTCGCCGCCTTCCATCGCAACCATGACGCCGATGCGGCCGCCGTGCAGGTAATGAGTCAGCCGCGCCGGCGTCGCAAGGCGGGAGAAGCGGCGAACGGAAATATTCTCGCCCAGCTTCTGCACCAGCGCCTGCCGCGCTGATTCGACGGTGGCATCGGCCAGCGGCAGCGCAAGGAGCGCCGGTACGCCGGCTGGATTGTGTTCGACCACCAGCTGCGCGAGTTTCTTCGCGAACGCGACGAAATCGGCGTTCCGCGCGACGAAATCGGTTTCGCAGTTGAGCTCGAGCAGCGTGCCGGTTTTGGCGTCGGCGGAGATCATCGCCCCGATCACGCCTTCCGCCGCAACGCGGTCGGCGGCCTTCGACGCCTTCGCCCCGCTCTTGATCCGCAACAGATCCTCGGCCTTGGCGATATCGCCGCCGGTTTCCAGCAGCGCCTTCTTGCACTCCATCATGCCCAGCCCGGTGCGGCCGCGCAGTTCCATCACCTTGCTCGCGCTTACGTCCGCCATCGCTTGTCCGCTCCAAAATCCTTCTGATCACCGACGCGCGAATCGCATTCGCACGCCGGCCTGCCGGTTAAGCAAAAGGGGGCGGCGCCCCCTTTGCTGAACGCTTAGCTCCGTGCTTCGTCGCCGGAAACCTCGACGAATTCCTCGGTCTGGACGATTTCCTGGATCACCTGGCTCCGCCCTTCGAGGATCGCGTCGGCAACACCGCGGGCATACAGCCGGATCGCGCGGCTCGAGTCGTCATTGCCGGGAATGACGTAGGCGATGCCTTCGGGCGAATGGTTGGTGTCGACGACGCCGATAATCGGAATCGACAGCTTGTTGGCTTCGGTCACCGCGATCTTCTGGTAGCCGACGTCGATGATGAACAGCGCGTCGGGCAGCGCATTCATCTCCTTGATTCCGCCAAGGCTGCGGTTGAGCTTCTCCATCTCACGCTGCAGCGTCAGCGCTTCGCGCTTGCTCATCTTCTCGAAGGTTCCGTCCTTGCCCATCGCTTCGAGGTCCTTCAGGCGCTTGATCGACGCCTTGACGGTCTTGAAGTTGGTGAGCATGCCGCCGAGCCAGCGGTGGTCGACAAAGGGCACGCCGGCGCGCTGCGCCTCTTCGGCGACGATCTCTCGCGCCTGACGCTTGGTACCGACAAACAGGATCGTGCCGCGGTTGGTAGCCAGTTGGCGAACGTATTTCATCGCCTCCTGGTACATTGCCATCGTCTTTTCGAGGTTGACGATGTGAATCTTGTTGCGCTGGCCGAAGATGAACTCGGCCATCTTCGGGTTCCAGTAGCGGGTCTGGTGGCCGAAATGGACGCCGGCTTCCAGCATTTGACGCATCGTGACCGACATTACTACACTCCTTTATCAGGGTTGAGCCTCGATCCGCGACTGGGCCCGGCGTGCTGGGCACGACGGGCACCCTGATGGGGCGGATCTGCGAATTCCCCGGATCCGAAAGCCATGCCGGTCACCGCGATTCCGGCGCCGGTCGGCTCGAGAATTTGCCGATCCAGGGTAACGTTCGATTTTAGCACGCTTTTATCAGCCTCCGCCAATTTGGCGCCGGCGCGGTCGTGACCATGCGGCCTGCCGGCATCCGCGGCGGCGGAAATATGCACGCCCATGTCACCGATGAATCCGTTCTGGCCCGATTTTCTCGCTTCGCTCGGCGCAAGCTTCGACCGCGAAGGCGTCGCCTCGTTCGGCGCGCCGGCCGAGGAGCTCGCCGCCGCGCGCGATGCGGCGGTCGTTTGCGACCTGTCGCCGTTGGCGGTGCTGCAAATCGCGGGGCCGGACGCCGCAGCGTTCCTGCAGGGTCAATTCACCAACGACGTTGCCGCGCTCGGCCCTGGCGCGACGCAATACAGCGCGTGGTGCTCGCCCAAGGGAAGGATGCTGGCCAATTTCCTGCTCCGCCGCAGCGGCGAGGCGAGCTATGAGCTGCTGTTGCCGGCCGGTTTGAGCGAAACCATCGCGCAGAGACTTCGGATGTTCGTGCTGCGCTCGCGCGTCACCGTTGCCGACACGAGCAGCACCACCGTCAGGCTGGGCGTCGCCGGGTCCGGTGCGAGCGCGGCGATGCGTACGACGCTGGGCGAGGCGCCCGCGGTGCACGCCGTGGCGGCGCTCGGCGAGCTCGTCGTCGCGGCGCTTCCCGGGCCGCGCTATATCGTTGCCGTCGCGCCCGAAGCTGCGGCCCGGTGCTGGGATCGCCTGACCGCCGTATGCCGGCCCGCGGGCTTCGCGGCCTGGCAATGGGCAACTATCTGCGCCGGCATTCCGGTCATCACCCCACCGACCGCCGACTTGTTCGTCCCGCAGGCCGCGAACTGGGATGCGCTGGGCGGGGTCAGCTTTCAGAAGGGCTGCTACGCCGGCCAGGAAATCGTCGCCCGCACGCAGTATCTCGGCCGCCTGAAGGAGCGCCTTGCGCTCGCGCATCTCGATGTCGCACGGCCGGTATCGGGCGACCGGCTGTATAGCGCCGTGTTCTGCGCGCAGGCCTGCGGAACGGTCGTCAACGCCGCCGCAGCGCCCGATGGCGGCAGTGATGTGCTGGCGGTGCTGCAGCTCGCGGCCGTCGAAAGCGGCGATGTGCGCCTCGGCGCCCCCGATGGGCCCCCGCTGCGGCTGCTGGCGCTGCCGTACGACGTGCCTTTACCTGCGGCGCCGCGCGGCCGCATCGCATGAGCGCGGCGCCGGTCAGTTGCTACGTTTACTACCGGATCGACGTTACGCACGCGGCAGCCGCGCGCCGCACGATCGCCGCGGTGCTCGCGACGCTCGAGGAGCGCGTCGGCATCAGCGGCCGCCTGCTGCAGTCGAAGGACGATCCGTTGCTGTGGATGGAAGTCTACGAGGGCGTCCGCGATCCGGCGCGCTTCGAGGTGATGCTCGCCGACCTCCTCGACACGCACCGCTTCGTGCGGTTTCTGGTACCGGGCTCGACCCGTAGGATCGAGCGCTTCGTCGCCGACACCGGCGGCGAATGAACCGCGTCCGCGCTAGCTCGATCGACGGCAGAATCTAGATGTGCCTGGCGCTGGTCGCGCTCGATGCGCACCCTACGTACGGCTGCGTCATCGCAGCCAACCGCGATGAGTTCCATGCGCGCGCGTCGGCGCCCGCGCATTGGTGGGACGACGGCATCCTGGCGGGGCGCGACCTCGTCGCCGGCGGCACCTGGTTTGGCGTTTTGCGCACCGGCCGCTGGGCCCTCGTCACCAACTTTCGCGAAGGCATACCCCGTGACCCTTACGCGCCGTCGCGCGGCGAGCTGGTGACCGGCATGCTGCGAGACGCCGGCTCGCCGATGCGGGCCAGCGCGGCGCTGCTGCCTCAAGGCGGGCGCTATCACGGCTTCAACCTGCTCGTCGGCGACGGCAGCGACGCGGCGTTTGCGTCCAATCGCGCCAGCGGCGCGCTGGCGCTCGGCCCCGGCATCCACGGCCTGTCGAATCATCTGCTCGACACGCCATGGCCGAAGCTCCTGCGCGGCAAGGCGCGACTGGCAGCGTGGCTTGCCGGCGCCGATCCGGGGATCGAGGCGGCATTTGCGCTTCTTGCCGATCGTGAGCCCGCGTGCGATGCCGCACTGCCCCAGACCGGTGTTTCGCCCCAATGGGAACGGCTGCTGTCCTCACCGTTCGTCGTCAGTCCGGATTATGGGACGCGCTCCTCGACCCTGCTGCTGGTCGCGCGAGACGGTGGTGCGCGCTTTATCGAACGCAGCTTCGACGCCGGCGGCAATGCAAGTGGCGAGGTCGCGTTCGACTTCCACATCGGCACGGCAGGCTGAGCGCGACGCCGTACGCTACCGCGCCTGGGCGCCGTAGCTGGAAAGGCGAAGCTTTGCGATCCCGCCCGCGACGTTGAGCTCGCCATGACCGCCGAAGGGCAGCGTCAACTTGTCGCGGCAATGGCCGAACGGCAACCCGGAGTAGATCGGCACGCCGAAGCGCGCTCGCGCGTGTGCGATCATTGCCGCCAGGTCGTAGCCGTTGTCGTTCGGCGCCGGCTCGAATCCGCTGAAACTGCCGAGCAGCAGCGCCCGCTGCCGCGCGAGAACGCCGGCGAAATGCAGCTGGTAGAGCATGCGTTCGAGCCGGTACGGCTGCTCACCGATGTCTTCGAGTACTAGAATGCCGCCGTCGACGGAAGGAAAATGAGGGGTGCCGACGAGGTGCGCGACCATCGCCAGGTTGCCGCCCCACAGCGTTCCGGCGGCAGCGAAATCCGGCGGGCCCTCGAGCGGAACTTGGACTTCGTAGCTCGCGCTGCCCAAAAGCCCCCAGCAATGATCGAGCGTGAATGACGACGGCGCCATGGCGCCGAAATCGTAGGCGGCCATCGGCCCCGCGAAGCTGACGACGCCTGCGTGCGTCCATGCCGCGAGCTGGAACGCGGTGAAGTCGCTGTGGCCGAGCCAGCGCGTTTTCGACGCGGCGATAGCGTCGAAATCGATGCGATCCAGCAGTCGCGACCAGCCGTAGCCGCCGCGCACTGCAATCGCCAAATCGATCCGCGGATCCGACGCCATGCGCATGACCGCGGCCAGCCGCTCGTCGTCCGACGCCGAAAACCGCTGCCAGCGCGTCGATGCCGTCGGGTCGACGACGACGCGGTGCCCGAGGGCCTCGAGCCGTGCGGTCGCGCGAACGATCGCCTCCGGCTCCAGCGCAAACCCGGCGGGCGCGTACAGGCCGATCCCGTACGTTGGTTGCGCCATCAGAGCGCGTCCCGCCGGCGCGCCGCGAAAAAATCCGACAGCAGCGCAGCGCAGTCTTCGGCCGCGACGCCGCCGCTGACCGCCGTGTGATGATTGAGACGGCGCTCGGCGAAGAGGTCGACCACACTGCCGCATGCGCCGGTCTTCGGATCGTGCGCGCCAAAGACCAGCCGGCGCAGGCGCGCGTGCATGATCGCGCCCGCACACATCGCGCACGGCTCGATCGTCACGTACAGCTCGCATTCCGGTAGCCGGTAATTGCCGAGCGCGCGCGCCGCCTCGCGCAGCGCGGCAATCTCGGCGTGCGCGGTCGGATCGTGGCCCGCGATCGGAGCGTTGCCACCACGCCCGACGATCGCTCCATCGCGCACGACGATCGCGCCGACCGGAACCTCGCCGCGCATCTGCGCCGCACGCGCGAGTACAAGCGCCTGCGCCATCCACGACTCGTCCGCCTCGAGCGGTGACGACCCGGACAAGGGAGCGGCCGGGTCGCGCAGGCCGGGCATCGAATTTACCCCGCTGAGCCGGCAGGAGCGTCGGCGACGACCGCGTCGGCCTCGATCTCAACCAGCATGTCGGCGTCGATCAGCCGCCGGACTTCGACCATCGCGCTCGCCGGCCGGATGTCCCGGAAGGCCTCGCCATGCGCGCGGCCGACCGCTTCCCACTGCGCGATGTCGGTGACGTACATTCGCGTGCGCACGACGTCGCCGAGGCTCGCACCCGCCGCGGCCAGCGCGCGCTCGATATTATGGATCGCCTGCCGCGCCTGCACGTACGCGTCGCCTTTCCCGACGATCTCGCCGCCGGCGCCGGTAGACGTCGTTCCGGAGACGAAAACCTGGTTCCCGATGCGCACGGCGCGAGAATAGCCGACCAGCGGCTCCCACGGCGTGCCGGTCGAATAGTTCTGGCGTTTCATCGGCAACCTCACTCCCATTCGATCGTCGCCGGCGGCTTGCCCGAAATATCGTAGACGACGCGGTTGATGCCGCGAACTTCGTTGGTGATGCGGTTCGACACGCGCGCCAGCAGCTCGTGCGGCAACGGCGCCCAGTGCGCGGTCATGAAATCGGTCGTCTCGACCGCGCGCAGCGCCACGACATGCTCGTAGGTGCGTCCGTCGCCCATCACGCCGACCGAACGGACCGGCAGGAACACCGCGAATGCCTGCGCGACGCGATCGTACCATCCGGCTTGCCGCAACTCGTCGATGAAAATAGCGTCGGCGCGGCGAAGGAGCTCTGCGTATTCGCGCCTCACTTCGCCGAGGATCCGCACGCCGAGGCCGGGGCCGGGGAACGGATGGCGGAACACCATCGCGCGCGGCAGCCCGAGCGCCAGCCCCAGCTCGCGCACTTCGTCCTTGAAGAGCTCGCGCAGCGGCTCGAGCAGCTTCAAATGCAGGGTTTCGGGCAGGCCGCCGACATTGTGATGCGACTTGATCGTATGCGCCTTGCCCGTCTTCGCTCCCGCGGATTCGATCACGTCGGGATAGATCGTGCCTTGCGCCAGCCACTTGGCCGCGGTTCCACCGGCGCGAAGCTTGCCGGCTTCCGCCTGGAACACGTGCACGAACTCGCGCCCGATGATCTTGCGCTTCTGCTCGGGGTCGCTGACGCCGCCAAGCGCATGCAGGAACGCGTCGCTCGCGTCGACCATGTCGACGCGCACGCCGAGGTGCTCGGCGAAGGTCGCCATAACCTGCGCGGCCTCGCCCTCGCGCAGCAGCCCGGTGTCGACGAAAATGCAGGTCAGGCGCGGGCCGATCGCACGATGGATCAGCGCCGCCGCCACCGACGAATCGACGCCGCCGGACAAGCCGAGTATCACCTCGTCGGAGCCGACTTGCGCCTGGATCTTCGCGATCGCTTCGTCGACGTAGGCGGGCATCGTCCAGTCGCCGGGGCAGGCGCAGATGTCGCGCACGAATCGCGCCAGGATAGCCTTGCCTTGCTGTGTATGCGTGACCTCGGGATGGAATTGCACGCCATAGAACCGGCGCGATTCGTCCATCATTGCCGCGATCGGCGTCGCCTCGTTGCTCGCCATCAGCGCGAAACCCGGCGGCAGCGCGATGACCTTGTCGCCATGGCTCATCCACACGTCGAGCAAGCCCTGCCCGTCCTCGCCGCTGCGATCCTGGATACCGTCGAGTAGCCGCCCATGCCCGCGCGCGCGCACCGCGGCGTAGCCGAATTCGCGGGTGAGCCCATTCTCGACCGCGCCACCCAGCTGCGCGGCCATCGTCTGCATGCCGTAGCAGATACCCAGCACCGGCACACCGGCGGTCCACGCCGATGCCGGCGCGCGCGGCGTATCGCCGGCGGTCACGCTTTCCGGGCCCCCGGAAAGGATGATGCCGGCGGGCGCGAACTCGGTGATGAACGCCGCCGGCACGTCGTACGGATGAATCTCGCAATAGGTGTTGAGCTCGCGCACGCGTCGCGCGATCAGCTGCGTGTACTGTGCGCCGAAGTCCAGAATCAGGATTTTGCAGTGCATGCCGGCGCTCACGCTGCGGCGACGATCCGGCGCGCCGCGAAATGGCGCCGCGCCACCAGCAGCGCCGCGATCTGCAGCGCGGCGCTGACATAGAAGGTGGCGCCGATGCGCCAGTCGGACGGCGGCATGTGGCTGACCAGCGCAAGCAGCGGCGCGCCGATCAGCGGCGCCACGACGAACATGATGCTGTTGATCGAATTGAGTGCGCCCATCGTGACGCCCTGCTCGGTCGGATCGACGGCGTTCGACACCATGCCTTGCAGCGCCGGCCCGGCGGCGAACGACAGGAAGTTGCCGATGATGATCGCGTACATCATCCATCCGTGCTGCGCCAGGCCGTAAAGTACATAGGCGCAGGTGCCGATCGTCAGGCCCAGCAGCACCAGGCGTACGTCGCCGAAGCGGCGCAGCATCGGGCCCAGCAGAGCGCCCTGCACCGTCGCGGCCACCAGCCCGACGCAGAACAGCGCGAAGCCGTTCTCCCGCGGTCCCCAGCCGAAGCGAAAGTGGGTATACAGCACCCAGGTTGTCTGCAGTATCAGCTGCGCCAGTACGATCAGCGCGAACACGGCGACCAGGCTGCCGATCTCGCGATGTCGGGCCAGGGCCAGCAGCGCCGCGAACGGATTGGCGCGGGCGAGCGCAAACGGCGCACGGCGTCCTCGCGGCAGCGATTCGGGGACGACAAAGTAACCGTAAGCCGCGTTGATCAGAGACAGCGCGCCGGCGGCGAAGAAGGGTAGATGCAGGTCGACGCTGCCCAGCAGGCCGCCGAGCATCGGGCCGACGATGAAGCCGAGGCCGAAGGCCGCACCGATCAGTCCGAAGCTCTTGGCGCGGCGCTCCGGCGGCGTGACGTCGGACGCGTAGGCGTTGGCGACCGAAAAGCTCGCGCCCGCCGTGCCGCCGATGATACGCGCCAGCAGCATCAGCGGCAGCGATAGCGCGAGGCCGAGCAGCAGAAAATGAAGGCCGAGTCCCAGCAGCGACCAGAGCAGGATCGGTCGCCGCCCGTAACGATCGGACAGCGCGCCCAGCAGCGGCGCGCAGAAGAATTGCATCACGCCGTAGGCGACGACCAGCAAGCCGTACCAGTACGCCTGCAGTTCGCGGCTGGGCGTGTACAGGCCGACCAGCATCGGTATGACCGGAAGCGCGATGCCGATGCCCAGCACATCGATGAACACGACGACGAGGATGAAGGGCATCCCCGCCTGCCTGGAAGCAGGCTTAGCTCGCTTGACCAATCGCCATCCTTCTCCCCGGCCGCACGCTAATCGGCGCGATAGTTGGGCGCTTCCTTGGTGATCTGCACATCGTGCACGTGCGATTCGCGAACGCCGGCCGAGGTTATCTCGACGAACTCGGCGCGCGTGCGCAGCGCGTCGATCGTCGCGCAGCCGCAATAACCCATCGCCGCACGCACCCCGCCCATCAGCTGGTGGACGACGGCGGCGATCGAGCCTTTGTAGGGCACACGCCCTTCGATGCCTTCGGGCACCAGCTTTTCAGCCGCGCCTTCACCTTCCGAATCCTGGAAGTAGCGATCGCTCGAACCCTGCTGCATCGCTCCCAGCGATCCCATGCCGCGGTAACTCTTGTACGAGCGGCCCTGGTAGAGCTCGGTTTCGCCTGGCGACTCTTCGGTGCCGGCGAACAGGCTGCCGAGCATCACGCAGGAGGCGCCGGCGGCAAGCGCCTTGGCGATATCGCCCGAATACCGAATGCCGCCATCGGCAATCAGTGGAATGCCGAGCGCGCCGATGCCGTCGATGGCGTTCAGAATCGCGGAAATCTGCGGCACGCCGACGCCGGCGACGATTCGCGTCGTGCAGATCGAGCCGGGTCCGATGCCGACCTTGATCGCGTCCGCGCCCTGGTCGACCAGCGCCCTGGCGCCCGCCGCGGTGGCCACATTGCCGCCGATGACTTGCACCTGCGGATACTGGCGCTTGACCGCGCGCACCCGATCGAGCACGCCCTGCGAGTGGCCATGCGAAGTGTCGACGACGATGACGTCGACGCCGGCGACGACGAGTGCTTCCACGCGCTCATCGGTGTCGCCCGCCGTGCCGACCGCCGCGCCGACGCGCAGCTGACCGCGTTCGTCCTTGCAGGCATTCGGATGCTCGGTCGACTTCAGGATGTCCTTGACGGTGATCAGCCCCCGGAGTTCGAACCTGTCGTTGACGACGAGGACCCGCTCCAGCCGGTGCTGGTGCATCAGCGTCTTCGCGAGCTCGAGCTCGGTCCCTTCGGGCACCGTGACCAGGCGGTCGCCCTGCGTCATGATGTTCGCCACGGGCTGATCCAGGTTGGTCTCGAACCGCAGGTCGCGGTTGGTGACGATGCCGACGACCTTTTTGCCGTCGACGACCGGAAGCCCAGAGATCCGGTGTTGCCGCGTCAGCACGAGAACCTCGCGCACCGACATCGTCGGCGGCACGGTGATCGGATCCTTGACCACACCGCTTTCGAAGCGCTTAACCTTGGCGACTTGCGCCGCTTGCGCCCTGGGCGGCATGTTCTTGTGCACGACACCGAGGCCGCCCTCCTGCGCCATCGCGATGGCCAGGCCGGCTTCGGTCACGGTATCCATCGCCGCCGACAGCAGCGGGATGTTGAGCGCGATGGTCTTGGTAAGGCGGGTCTGGAGACTGACGTCGCGGGGAACGACGGAGGAATGGGCAGGAAGAAGCAGGACGTCGTCAAAAGTGAGGGCTTTTTGAACGACACGCATATTGCCTTTTCTCCTATGCGCAAAAGCGGATTATACGCGCCTCGTCGTGCCCGGTAAACCGCCAAAGCGACCGTTGGACCGCTTTCGGGTTGACGCTGGGGACGCAATGGCATTACCTTGTGCCGACTCGCGCTTTCAAAGGGAAACTGGATGAATTTGCGAAAGTCGTCGTGGTTCACTGCTTTCTGCGGCGCCGCGCTGCTGCTGGCCGCAGCGAACGCCAACGCGGTCCTGTACAAATGGACCGACGAGAACGGCCGGGTCGTCTACGGCGATCAGCCGCCGGCAAGCGCCAAGGCGGAACGCGTCAATCCCGGCATCGCGCCGGCCGATCCCGGCGCCGTGCGCAGCATGGCGGCCAAGGATGCGGACATCAAGAAGCGCCAGCAGCAGCGCGCCGATGACGAGGCCAAAGCCGACAAGGACCACGCCGACGCGAAGAAGAAGGTCGACACGTGTGCGCAGGCGCGCGGCCGGATCCGGACGCTGCGCGAGGATGCCAACGTTTACCGCTTCAACGAAAAGGGCGAGAAGGTATTTTTCGAGCCCGCCGAACGGCAGAAAGCGATCGCCGACAACGAGAAGTTGATGCGCGACCTGAACTGCGCCGCAGCGCCGGCGGCACCCGCGACCTGACGCCGCGCTGGCGTCGCGCCGCGCCAGCGGTTGCATTCGCCGCTTCGGCGGCCGTGCCCGTATCGGTCCCTGCCCTTATCGGCGACGCCTCGGGGGCGGCGCGCTCGGGGCAGGCGCCTCGGCGGAACGCGAGTCCTTTTCCAGCGCTGCCTGATTGATTTTCACGTCGGCCTTCGCCTTGAGGCTCGCGAGGTTCGCCGCAAAGAGTTCGCGCCCCAGCTGCTCGCCTACGCGTGCCGAAAATGCCGACAGACGCGCCGCGTCAGGCGCTGGCGCCGCGATCACCTGCACGATCTTGTAGATGATGAAGCCGCCTTCCGGCCCAGGCATGCCGGCGTATTCCGGGAGCTTGGCCGGGTCGCCTTGGAAGATCCGCGTCAAGGCATCGGGCTGGAATCCCGCCTGCGCTTGATTGCGCGTCAGCGCGACTGGCTTGGTGAAGGCGAGTCCGGCGTCCTTGCCCTGCTCGAGCAGTGCGAGCTTTTCCTTGCCGGCCTTTTGCGCGAGTTCGCTGGCCGCATTGTGCTCGAGCTGGCGGCGTATGTCCGCCTTGACTTCGTCGAACGCGCGCGGCGCGGCAGGTTTGTAGTCGACGATGCGCGCCGCCATCATCGTGTTCGGCGCGACTTCGATAGCATCGGTGTTGCGCTTGCTCTGCAGCGAGTCCGGGCTGAATATCGCCTGCACGAACTTGGGATTGTTCTGCCCCAGAGGCTGCACCTGCGCGCGCGTCAGCCACGGCGTCGTCTGCACCTGCAGATTGAGCGCCTTGGCGACCGGCTGCAGCGACTCGGCCTGCTCGTAAACCAGGTTCTCGAACTGGCTGGCGGCATCGACGAACTTCCGCATTGCCTGCTGCCGATTCAGGTCCTGCTCGATCTGCGCCTTGACTTCGTCGAAACCCTGCGTCTTTGCGGGCTTGATCGCGGTGATCCTGATCACATGCCAGCCGAAATCGGTTTGCACCGGACCGACGATGTCGCCCTCCTTGCCGGAATAGACTGCATCCTCAAACGGCTTGACCATCGACCCGTCGTGCGCAATCAGACCGAGGTCACCGCCCTGCGCGGCCGAACCGGGATCCTGCGAATTCTCCTTGGCCAACTCGGCGAAGCGCGTGGGCGTGCGCCGTGCCTGCGCCGCGAGCTCTTCGGCTTTCTTTTTGGCGGCAGCCTTTTCATCATCCTTCGCGTCCGGCTTGACGGCGATCAGGATATGGCTGACCTGCCGCTCTTCCGGCTTGACATACTGCTTCAAGTTGTCGTCGTATTGCTTGCGCACCTCGGCCGGGTCGATGCTGGTCTTCGCGCCAAGCGTGTCCGGCGTCAGGGTGACGTACTCGATCTTCGCCTGCTCGGGCGTCTGGAACGCCGCCTGATTGCTGTCGTAATAGGCCTTGACCGCGGCGTCATCCACCTTCACATCCTTGCGGAACGCATCGGCACTGACGACGGCATAGGCGACCTCGCGCTTCTCGTCGAGCAGTCCGAGATAACGTTCGACGTTGCTCCTGGCGACGATGCTGCCCGCGGCAATCGGCTCCTGCAGCGGCGACTGGATCAGCGCCCGCCGCACGTCGTTGACGAACTCGGGCGAAGACTTCGGCGGGTTCTGCGTAGCCAGCAGCTGCTGGTAGCGTTCCGGCGAGAATTTTCCATCGACCTGGAACGCCGGAATATCGCTGATGTACTGCCTGACCTGCTCGTCGGAAACGCGTAACCGGCTGCGGAGTGCCTGCTCGTCGAGCAGGCGCTGGCTGATCAGCTGCTCGAGCGTCGCATAGCGCACTTCGGGATTGTCGAATACCGTCGGGTCGTAGTTTGCGCCCAGCGACTGCCGCATGCGATCTTGCTGGGCGCGTATCGCATTGGCGAAGTCCGCCTGCGTGATCTTGTCGCCACCGACCTTCGCAACCTCGCTGGTCGAGGCGGCGCCCCTGACGTAATATTCGACGCCGAAAAATGCGAACGGCAGCGCGATCACCGCCAGCACGAGTTGCACCAGGCGCTTTTGCTTGTAGACGAAATCGAACATGGCGACAGCTTCCAGTTTAATAAGTCGACGTCAGGCGGCCGGTTCCTCCGGCGCGCCGCATCCGAGAGTGAAAAAGGGCGAACTCGCGTTCGCCCTTGCATCGATGCTGGCGGCGTGGACGTCTGCCACAGCGCGCACCCGCCATAGGTTTTGGCGGTGGGGCGAAAATCAAGTCGGTCGTACCCCGTTCGTATTGCCGCATTAGCCGACAGCGGGAGCGGGCCGAATCCTACCATGTGCGGCCGGGGCGAAGCCACGCGCGGCGGGCGTTTGCGCCGCGGTTAGCCCTCCGTTTCACGCCGTGCGCCATGGTCGGTCCGCGCGATGCCCACTCGCTGTCAGACCGGGTCGGTGTTTTATCTAACTAATTGATTAACCAATGTATTTCAAATCCGCTCGCTTGCGGCGCCGCGGGAACTATTGAATCGCGTGCACTCTGATCTGGCGATCGAAACCCTTGAGCGAGACTTCTCCCAGGTCCTGGAAAGTCAGGCCCTTTCCGATGCACAGCTCGGCAACCACGTTCGACACCAGGCTCTGTGCCGGCTCCGCGTAGGAGCACAGCCGCGCCGCAAGTTGAACCGTCACCCCGAAAAGATCGAGGTGATTCTCGACCGGCTCGCCTGCCGCGGCACCGATACGAACCTGGACCGGGACCTCTTTGTTGTCTTGCTCGTGCTGGGTGAACCCATGCTGGATCCGAATCGCGCAGCGAGCCGCCGCTACCGCCGAGGCGAAACACGCCATGATGCCGTCTCCGGTGTGTTTGATCTCGCGCCCGCCCAACGCCGCAACGGCACCTCGCACGATCGTGTCGTGGACCTGCAAAAAAACCATGGCCGCGTCGTCCCCGAGGCGTTGCGTCATTGCCGTCGAGCCCACTATATCCGTGAACAGAACGGTCCGGATCCCGGGGTCGCGCTCGTTTCCCGCGCCCCCAGGATACAGAGCGGCGCCCGCTGGATTCACCTCGCACCCCCCCAGAAATCCGTCTGCAATCTCCGGGGCGACTTCGATGATCTTCTCTGCGACCAGGCCATGCGCTTCACGATGCACGGCGGCTGCCGCTTCCGGACTGGGTGCGCTGCAGAGGCAGAATATCTTGCCGTTGCTCTCGTTGAGCCAGTACTTGTGATACTCGACGCCATACTTCTGCTGCAGTTTTACGTCGGCGGCGTGCGCCTTCGCAACGGCTTCCGCGGTAGCTCCGGGGACCTCGTGGATGTCCATATACATCGGCATATCGACCTCCGAAAATTATGACGTCTCGGCGCCTGAGTCAACCGAGTCGCCCGGCCGGGTTGAACTCGTTTTCAGGCCTCGGATACATGACGCGACACCGTCATTTCCGGGGGCTGGCGCAGAGTTTGATAGACGACGCAATAGCGTTCGGTCAAGCGAATGAGCGTGCTCAGCTGATTTTCGGCCGCGTCAGTCTTTAGGTCGAAGTGAAGGCGGATACGCTGAAATCCGACGGGCGCATCCTTGGCTACACCCAAGGTGCCGCGAAAATCGAGATCGCCTTCGGCTCGAACCGCGCCGCTTCGAATCGCGACACCTATTGCCGTGGCAACGGCGTTGAGCGTCACACCGGCGCAGGCAACGAGTGCCTCAAGCAGCATATCACCCGAGCACGCGCTCAGTCCGTTGCCTCCTGTTGCCGGATGCAATCCTGCCGCGACGAGCGCCTTGCCGGTGTCGACGTTGCAAGTGATCCCTTCGCCCAGGCGGCCCTC
>JBDTXW010000020.1:0-20736 GCA_040005975.1 Betaproteobacteria bacterium
CACTGGCACGACCGGCTGGCGCAGGTCCTGCTTCTCGTCTGTGCGTTGAGCCTCGCCGTCTTCCTGCTGGCGCCGCTGGCGACGATCCTGGTGAGGAGCGTGCAAGACAGATCGGGCGCCTTCGTGGGCCTCCTTCAATTTCGCGAGTATTTCGCCACGCCGGCGCTGCACAGCTCGATCTGGAACACGTTGTGGGTGGGCTGGGTCGTGACGGCGATTACGGTGCCGCTAGCGTTCGTCTATGCGTACGCATTAACCCGCTCGTGCATACCGGGCAAGACCGTGTTCCGCGTGATCGCGCTGACACCGATCCTCGCGCCGTCGCTGATGTCGGCCATCTCGTTCGTGCAGTGGTTCGGCAACCAGGGCGCGCTCAAGTGGATGCTGGGTGGCGCGTCGGTTTACGGGCCGCTCGGGATTATCCTGAGCTCGATCTACGCGACCTTCCCGCATGCGCTGATGATCGTGCTGACAGCGCTTCTGCTCGCCGACGGGCGTCTCTACGAGGCGGCGGAATCGCTGCGTACACCCCGGTGGCGAAAATTCTTCACGATCACGCTGCCCGGCGCCCAGTTTGGCCTCGTCAGCGCCACGATGGTCGTGTTCTCGTACACGGTGAGCGATTTCGGCATTCCGAAAGTGATCGGCGGCAATTTCAACGTCCTGGCCGTCGACATTTTCAAGCAAGTCATCGGGCAGCAGAACTTCAACAAGGGCGCGGTGGTCGGCCTGATCCTGCTGCTGCCCGTGGTGCTCGCCTTTATCGTCGATTGGGTCATGCAGGGTCGCATCCAGGCGCAGTTCTCGGCTCGCGCGGTCCCCTATGCGCCCAAGCCGGCACCGCGGTTCGACCTTACGATGCTCGTCTTCTGCCTCGTCGTCGCGCTGCTCCTGCTGGCGGTGCTGGGAATGGCGGTCTACACGTCGTTCATCAAGTTCTGGCCGTACGACAAGTCGCTGAGCTTGCGGCACTACTCGTTCGGCCTGATCGATGCCGGCGTCATCTCGTCGTTCTTCAACAGCCTCAAGATGGCGCTGCTGAGCGCGGTGTTCGGGACGACGTTCATCTTCGCCGTCGCCTACCTCCTCGAGAAGACGCGCGGTATGGCCGGAACCAAGTCCGTCGTCCGGCTGCTGGCCGCCATGCCGATGGCCGTACCGGGTATGGTCCTGGGCCTGGGCTACATCCTGTTCTTCAACGATCCGGCGAACCCGCTTAACGGACTCTACGGAACGCTCTCGATTCTGGTGCTTGCGACCGTCGTTCATTACTACACGTCGAGCCATCTGACAGCGATCACCGCGCTCAAGGCGCTCGACAACGAGTTCGAGGCGGTGTCGGCGTCGCTCAAGGTCCCGTTCTACAAGACGTTCTTTCGGGTGACGGTTCCGGTCTGTCTGCCGGCGATCCTCGACATCGGCCGGTACCTGTTCGTCAATGCGATGGTGACGATTTCAGCAGTGGTGTTTCTCTATTCGCCCCGCACGCAACTGGCCTCGGTCGCCATCCTCAATCTGGACGACGCCGGCGAAATCGGTCCGGCGGCCGCGATGGCCACGCTGATCGTCGTCGCTTCGACGATCTGCTGCGTCGTGTATGCCGTCGTGACTCGCCTTATCGTCACGCGCACGCAGAAGTGGCGCGCGCCGGTCGCCATCTGACCCTGTCATACTCGACGCAATCAGGAGCCTTCATGCCACTGCACTCGCGCGACCCGATCTTGCTGACGCCCGGTCCGCTGACGACCTCGCTGCCCACGAAAATGGCGATGCTGCGCGACTGGGGCTCATGGGACACGAACTTCAACGCGGTGACTTCCCGGCTGCGCGCCAAGCTTGCCGCGGTCATTCACGCGACCGATACGCACGTCTGCGTGCCGTTGCAGGGCAGCGGCACGTTTTCGGTCGAAGCGGCGATCAACACGCTGGTCCCGCGCGACGGCCATCTGCTGGTGCTGATCAACGGCGCGTACGGCAAGCGCATGGCGCGGCTCACGCAGATGATGGGCCGCAAGCTTTCCACGTTCGAGACCGCCGACGACGTGCCGACGACGGCGCAGGACGTGAACCGTCTGTTGACGCAAGAGCCGTCGATCACCCATGTCGGCCTGATTCACTGCGAGACATCGACCGGTATCCTCAATCCGCTGTCGGACATCGCAGCCGTTGTCGCTCGACACGGTCGGCGCTTGATCGTCGATGCGATGAGCTCGTTTGGCGCGCTGCCGATCGATGCGCGGACCACGCCGTTCGACGCGCTCGTGGCGGCTTCCGGCAAGTGCGTCGAAGGACCGCCGGGCATGGGGTTCGTGTTCGTGAAAAACGGCGTACTCGGGCACTGTGGCGGCAACTCGACCTCGCTCGTGCTCGACTTGCAGGACCAGTGGGCCTACATGGAGAAGACGACGCAGTGGCGGTTCACGCCGCCGACCCACATCGTGGTCGCGCTCGATGCCGCGATGGACCAGTTTGCCGCGGAAGGCGGCCAGCCGGCGCGCTATGCGCGCTATGCGGCCAATTGCGCGACCTTGGTCGACGGCATGGCGAAGCTCGGCTTTTCGGTCTTCCTCGATCCCGCGATCCAGGCGCCGATCATTCTGACCTTCCACGCGCCGTCGGATCCGAAGTACCGGTTTGCCGACTTCTACGATCGCGTGCGTGACAAGGGCTTTATCTTGTATCCGGGCAAGCTCACGCAGGTCGAGACGTTCCGCGTCGGCTGCATTGGCGCGATCGGTCCCGAGGAGATGCGTCACGCGGTCAACGCGGTGCGCGACGCACTGATCGAAATGGGTGTCACTTCGATCGCGCCCGCTGCGGCGCGCCGCGCCGCAGCCTAGCGGCGACCTCAGGCGACCCGCGTAAGCGGCCGCGCGGCGGCGCCTGCACCGGCGCCGCCCGATCGCATCTGCCCCAGATACCAGCGGATAAACGCGTCGACGTTGTATTCCTTCAGACGCGACAACGGTCCCGGCTCGTAGCCGATCGAATCGACGCCTTTCTGTTGCCACTTGCAGATCTCCCAATCCTGCTCGTTGGTGAGGCTCCAGAACGGCAATAGGCGGTCGAGCGTGTAATCCTCGCCCTCGCGGGCATCCTCGTGCACCAGCCAGTAGCCGCGGATCCTGGTGGTGCGCGGCCCGACGGGCAGCAAGCGCGCCGCGACGGCGTGATCGCAGCTCGCGTGGACCCAGAAATTCGGCATCGAGCGCATCCGCAGCACGCCGACATCGGCGTCCTGGTAGCTGCCCATCAGCGGCGCGACGCGCTGACCGTCGATCGATTCGGTATCAAAGCCATCGCAGAGAACGGTGCGGTCGGCCGCATACCACAAGCCACGATCGGGGTCCGGAAACGCGGCCAGGCCGCCGCGCTGATGGGTGATCGAGATGCCCTGCGCCGCCCACTTCGTCTGCGTTCTTTCCACGGCCGCTGCCATCTTGCCGCGCATGGCGTCCGACGCGGACGCCTCGTCGTAGATGTCGAAGTTGGCCTTCACGTACTGCGGATGGCAGCGCGCGCAGTGAAAGCATTCGCGATTGTTCTCCCAGACGAGCTTCCAGTTCGCCGCCACGTCGTAGTCCATTATTTTTGCGATTTTCGCGTGCTCGAAGCCCTGCGGCCGGGCGGCAGGCTCGAACGCCTCCCGCAGCGGCGCGAATGCCGGAGGCGCCGGCGCCAGCGATACGTAGACCAGGCCGGAACAGACTTCGACCGACAGCTTCCGCAGGCCGAGCTTGCTCTTGTCGACATCGTCGTGCATGCCGTGGCACGCCACCAGCTCGCCCTGCCGCGAATAGGTCCAGCTGTGATAGGGACATACGATCGCGCGCACATTGCCGGAATCGGTGCGGCAGAGCATCGTTCCACGGTGCCGGCAGACGTTGTGAAACGCGCCGACCTCGCCCGCGTCGTCGCGCATGACCAGGATCGGCGTTCCGTCGAGCTCCAGCGTGATGAAGTCTCCCGGCTTCGGGATTTCGCAGGAAAATCCCGCGAACAGCCAGCCGCCGTGCCAGATGCGATCGAGCTCCCGCACGTAGAGCGCGTCGGTGTGATAAAAGGCGCGCGGCAAACCGTGGCCGTCCCGGCGTGAGTCGAGGAGGGCGTCGATTTCAGGACTGGGGGCAGACATCGGGAGCTCCTTGGGTATCGCGGAAGTTGAACGGCAAGCGACCGACGTCAGGCGTCGGCGGCGGCCAGAATCGCCTTGCGGTCGGGATCGTACAGCGGCCGCGTGTGGCGCAAGGCGGGATAGCGCTGGCCCATGACCTCGACGGCATAGTCGGTATGCACGGGTTCGTCGGCGGCGACGTAGGCGCACAGCACGTTACGGCCCACCGTGTGGCCGTAACCCGCGCTGGTGACCCGGCCGAGCACCCTTTCCCCGGCCAGCACGATTTCGCCGCCGAACATGCTGACTTCCCCCGGTGCGGTGAACCAGTTGAGCTTCCACTTCGGTCCATTGGCCTCGACGTCGGCCAGGGCGCGGCGGGCCAGAAAGTCGCCCTTGTCCAGCGCCACGCAGAATCCCAGACCGGCGTCGAAGGGATTGTAATCCGGTGTGATGTCCGAGCCCCAGACGAGGTAATGCTTCTCGAGCCGGAGGCTGTTGATCGCCCGGTATCCGACATTGGCGATGCCATGACGCTGGCCGGCCCGCCACAGTTGCTCGTAGAGGTAGAGCGCGTATTCGCTCCCGACGTGCAATTCGTAGCCCAGCTCGCCTAAGTAGGTCACGCGCAGCGCTAGCACCGGCGCGCACGCGATGTCGATCTCGCGCGCACTCATATAGGGGAAACTCGCGTTGTCGAGTGGTGCGTCGGTCAACTGCGCCAGCACGTCGCGCGCGCGCGGCCCGCACACATTCAGCACGGCCTTCGCCGACGTATGGTCGACGATGGCGACGCTGCCGTCCTCGGGCAGGTGGCGCTCGATCGTCGAGCGATCGCGCACACCCAGGGCGCTGCCGGTGACGAAATAGAAGCGGTCGTGAGCCAGCCGGGTGATCGTCACGTCGGCCTCGATACCGCCGCGGGCGTTGCACAGTTGCGTGTATACGATCGTTCCGATCGACCGATCCAGGTCGTTGGCAGCGAGCCGTTGCAGCAACGAAAGCGCGCCGGGGCCGGAGACTTCGAACTTGGAAAACGAGCTCATGTCGATTACGCCTACGCGCTCACGGA
Organism: Betaproteobacteria bacterium; assembly: GCA_040005975.1. Lineage (GTDB taxonomy): Bacteria > Pseudomonadota > Gammaproteobacteria > Burkholderiales > Casimicrobiaceae > PALSA-1003. The sequence goes on from JBDTXW010000020.1 coordinate 5,187, forward strand.
CCGCTTTGTGCTCGGCGCCGATCGCCGTGAATGCGGCGGCGCGGTCGAACGACAGCGGATCGACAGCGGCGCTGCCGGCCGGCGCAAACCAGTTCGGACGCTCCCAGCCGAACTTGTTGCCATAGACCGCACCGTCGGCGAGCAACCGGGCGTGCACGGGGCTGCGGCGCGCGTCCCGTCCGACCCCGGGCTCGCTGTTGGGCCACGCGATGTGATAGTAGCGCCCGTAGCTCTCGATGGCTCGCTCGTACATGAATGATTTGACCGAGTGCGTGGCGCCGAAGCGGCGAACGTCGAACGGCCACAGATCCATGCCGGGATCGCCGTCGACGATCCAGTTGGCCATCACCCAGCCGGCGCCGCCCGAGGCGGCGATGCCGGAGGTGAAGCCGCAGCAAAGGTAGAAATTGTCGAGATCGGGCGACAAGCCGATGATCGGCTCGCCGTCGGCGGTGATCGGAATCGGCCCGTTGATCAAATCGCGGATGCCTACCCGGTTCAGTATCGGAATCCGCGCCGCTGCCGCCTCCGCCAGCGGGGCGAAGCGATCGAAATCCGATGGCAGCAGTTCCGGGCCGAAGTCGGGGCGTATCCCCGCCGCACCCCAGGGAACTGTGTTCGATTCCCAGCCGCCGATGGCCAGCGCGCCGGGCTCCGGCTTCACGTAGAAGTTGTGATCGGGGTCGCGCAGCGTGGGCAGGCCCGCAGGCACCAGGGCGGTTTGCTCCGTGACGTAGTACTGGTGCTCGACCGCGCACGCCGCCACGCGCGTACCGACCATTGCGGCAATATCGCGGCTCCACATGCCTGCAGCGTTGATCACGCAATCGGCTTCGATCGCGCCGTGATCGGTGACGATCCGCGTCACGCGCCGGCCTCGTCTTTCGAGCGCCGTGACGACGATGTTCTGGAGGATTTTTACCCCGCCCGAACGCGCGCCTACGGCGTAAGCCTGAGTGAGACTCGCCGGATCGACATAGCCGTCACCGGCGATCCAGGCGGCGCCGACAACGCCGGAAGGGTCGAGCAACGGAAACAATTCACGCGCCTCGCGCGCGGAGATGAGCTCGACGTGGAAGCCAAAGCCCTTCGCCATCGTCGCCGAGCGTTGCAATTCGCGCCAGCGGGGTTCCGACGAGGCGAGTCGCACGCTTCCGACGCCATGCCAGCCGGTCGCCTGTCCCGTTTCGGCCTCGAGCCTGCCGTAGAGTTCGGCGGAATAGCACATCAGCCGGGTCAGATTGCTGCTGCTGCGCAACTGCCCGACCAACCCCGCCGCATGCCAGGTCGCGCCATGGGTCAGCTGCAGACGTTCGAGCAGGACGACATCGCGCTCGCCGCGCTTGGCGAGGTGGTACGCGATACTGCAGCCGATCGCGCCGCCCCCGATGATGGCGATGCGGGTTTTGGTCGGAACAGGCATGCGATCGGTCCTCGTCACTTACCAGCCAGCGCGGCCGTCGCTGCGCGGTGCCGGTTCGAGCGTAGCATGCCGGAACGCGGACAACGCGCGAACGTCGGGCGAGTCCGGGCCGAGCACGCCGCGGCGCAGCAAGCAGTCGAGAACGACCAGGCTCGCGTCCGCCGTGATCGCGTCATCGCCCTCTTCGGCGGCGATCAGTTGCGCTGCGGCGGACAGCGAAAGCTGCCGATGTTCGACGGCTTCGCCGTCCTGGTTGGCCGGCACGAAATCGGCGTCGAGCATCAGGTCGTAGACGAACACGGTTTCGCGCTGCAGACCCTGCGGCTGCGCGCGGCAGATGTCGACGCTGCCTTGGGGGCGCGCCAGCGCCGCGACATTCGGCGGGATCCCGGCCTCTTCCCACGCTTCCTTGCGCAGCGTGTCGAGAACACCGTAGCCGGTGGCGATGCCGCCCCCGACCAGGTTGTCGAGCAAGCCCGGATCGATCGCCTTGCCCGGGCTGCGGCGCGCGAGCCACATCGCCAGGCCATCGCCGCAGCGCACCAGGCCGTTGATGTGTACGGCGAAGGTGCGGATGCCGAAATAGCGTGCCGCTGCACGTTCGATCTCGACCAGCGGCGACGCACCAAATTCCGAAGCGACGGCGTAACGTTCATTGCGCCACGCGGAGAGCAGGCCTTCACCGCACAGCACGCGCGTGACCTCCTCGATGGCGGCACTGCGCGCAGCGCAGTCGTCGAGCGTTGCCGCAAGAGTCACGTCGCTTCCTGCGGTCTCGAAAACGCCGCCAAATGCGCGCAAGCGCGCGGCGTGCACCGCATCGAGCCAGCCGATCGTCGCAACGCCGACGCGCAAGCGCACGTAGTCATCTCGCGGCGGAGCCAGCGTCCGCGCAAGTCGCGCGCGGATCGCGGGTACAATGCCGTCGGTCCTCATTCGCCGATTGTATCTCCGTCCCCATTCGTGCCCTCCGACGTCCTTGCCCTGTTCGATCTCGATCACACGCTGCTGGCGCTCGACAGCGACGAAGCTTGGGTAGATTTCCTGATCGGCGCGGGTGCCCTCGATCGCGATGTGTTCGAGCGGGGTAATCGAGCGATCGCCGAACGCTACCGGCGGGGCGAAGTCGGCGTGCTGGAGTTCACCGAGTTCTACCTGGCAACGCTCAAGGATCGCGATCCGCAGCAACTGCATGCCTGGCGCGCCGATTATCTGACCCGGTCGATACGGCCCGCGATTCCAGCGGCGGCTCGCGCGCTGGTCGAGCGCCATCGCAGCGTTGCCGACTTGCTGGTGCTGACGACGGCGACCAGCCGCTTCCTGACCGGACCGATCGCTGACGAATTGGGGTTCGACCACCTGATCGCGACCGAGCCCGAAATGATCGCGGGCCGCTATACCGGCAAGGTCGCGGGAACGCCGAACATGCGCGAAGGCAAGATCGTCCGGCTCGAGGCGTGGTTGGCGCAACGCGAGCTTCGGCTCGCCGATTTCCGCGAGAGCTGGTTCTACAGCGATTCGCGCAACGACATTCCGCTGCTCTCGCGCGTCACCCATCCGGTCGCCGTCAATCCCGATCCGGTACTGGCCGAAATGGCCCGGGACCGCGCCTGGCCGGTTGTCGAAATCCGCTAAGATGCGCCTCCTTTGCACGATTGTCGGGGTACAACAATGAGCGCGCGCATCCTCGATGGCAAGGCGCTGGCCGCGCGCCTGAACGCGGAGCTCGGTCAACGCGTCGCGGCGCGCGTCGCATCGGGAAAGACGCGACCTGGGCTCGCCGTCGTACTGGTCGGCGAAAACGCGGCTTCGCAGATCTACGTGCGCAACAAGCGCAAATTCACCGCAGCGGTGAACATGCTGTCGTTTTCTCACGACCTGCCTGCTGATACGTCGGAGGGCGAGTTGCTGGCGCTGATCGACCGGCTGAATGCGGATTCGACGGTGCACGGCATCCTGGTACAGCTGCCGCTGCCGAGACAGATCGATCCGGATCGGGTGACCGAGCGCATCGATCCGGTCAAGGACGTCGACGGCTTTCATCCCTACAACATCGGCAGGCTGGTTCTGAAGCGTCCGGTATTGCGCCCTTGCACGCCGTACGGGTGCATGCGCCTGCTCGCCGAAAGCGGAGAGGACCCGGTCGGCAAGCATGCGGTGATCATCGGACAATCGAACATCGTCGGACGGCCGATGGCACTGGAGCTGCTGATGGCGCGCTGCACGGTGACCGTCTGCCATTCGGCCACGCGCGATCTGCCGGGTATCGTTCGCCAGGCCGACGTGCTGGTTGCGGCGGTCGGCAAGGCCTATTTTGTCGCGGGCGACTGGATCAAGCCGGGAGCGATCGTCATCGACGTCGGCATGAACCGCAATGTCGAAGGGAAGCTCTGCGGCGACGTCGACACCGCCGCTGCCGAGCGCGCGGCGTGGATCACGCCGGTGCCCGGCGGCGTCGGACCGATGACGATCGCGATGCTGCTGGCGAACACGCTAAAAGCCGCGGAGCTGCAGGACCGTGCCTGAACCTCCCCGTTAAAGTTCGTCGTTACTTCGGTGGCGACGGAAACGTGACGAACGGCGGCGGCGGTTCCTTGTCCGGCGGCAGGTAGACGGGTGCGGCGTCGCCGGTCGGGCCGAGGTGGCGGATGAAGCGATAGATCGCGCGCTGATCCTGCGTGGTCATCGCGCGCACGTTGTCCCACGGCATCGGCGGACGCGTTTCCAGCGTCTTGGCTTTCGCGACCCACTGCTCTTCGGTCAGCGCCTGCATGTACTGGCGCAGGTTGGCGGCGTAGGTCGTTCCCCAAGGGCCGCGCCAACCCAGGCGGTCGCCGGCCAGCCAATCCTTTTCGGGAACCTTGCCGTTGGTCATCGCATAGCCGGCAGTGTGGCAGTCGTTGCAGCCGCTGGTGACGACGATGTACCTGCCCCGAGCGAGCGAGCTCGCATCCGCCTTTGCAGCCGCCGGTTTCGCGGCTTCGGCCGCGAATACGCTCAACGGCAGCATGGCCGCCAACGCGATTGCGACGAACCGCGCGCCCAAATCGAATCTCATGCATTCCTCCATGTGTCTGTTACGGGGGCATCGGAGAGAGGCCGACGGCGCGAAGCGAAATCCGGGCCGGGAGCCCGCGCAACTATACACCGGAAAGGTGCCACGCCTTGGGCCGCGTAAAGGTCTGGATGCCGTAGGTCGACAGCGTGAGTCCGATGCCCGAGTGCCCGACGCCGGACCACGGCAAGCGTGGGCTCACCCGGTCGCAGCAGTTCCAGTACACCGAGCCCGACCTGACGCGGGACAGAATCCTGCGCGCGCGCTTTTCGTCGGGTGTGTAGACGCCCGCGGTGAGGCCGTATTCGCTGTCGTTCATCATCAGCACCGCTTCGGAATCGTCCTTCACCTTCTGAATGCCGATAAGCGGCCCGAAGCTTTCGTCCCGCATCAGGCTCATCCGGTGGTCGACCTCGGTGAGCACCGTCGGCTCGAACCAGTTGCCCTTGCGCTTGATGACGTTGCCGCCGGTCAGCAGCGTTGCGCCGCGCCGCTTGGCGTCGGTCACCTGCTTCTGCAGCACATCGAGTTGCGGCCGTCGGGTGATCGGGCCGATGTAGGTCTTTTCGTCGAGCGGGTCGCCGATGCGGTAGCCCTTCACCTCGCCGACGAAGGTTTCGACAAATGCATCATGGATGCTTTCGTGAACGTAGATGCGCTCGACCGAGCAGCACGACTGCCCAGTGTTGTAGAACGCGCCGTCGGCGATGCCGGCTGCAGCCCTCTTTACGTCGACGTCGTCGCAGACATAGACGGGATCCTTGCCGCCTAGCTCGAGCTGCACTTTGATCATCCGGCGGCCGGCGGCCGCGCCGATCCTGGTCCCGGTCGCGTAAGAGCCGGTGAAAAAGACGCCGTCGACCGGCTGCCGCAGCAGCGCCGCGCCCGTGGCGGCGCCGCCGAACACGGGAACAAAGACGTCTTCCGGCACGCCGGCCTCGTGCAGCAGCTCGGCGATATGCCTGCCGGTCAGCGGCGCGAATTCCGAAGGCTTGTACAGCACGGCATTGCCGGCGAGGAGCGCCGGGACGAACACGTTGGCGCCGACGAAATACGGATAATTCCACGCCGAAATGTTGGCGACGACGCCGAGCGGCTCGTGCGAGATGCGCTCCTCGAGCTTCCGCTTGACATCGGTGAAGATTTTTTCCTCGCGCAATACCCGTGCCGACTCGGCGAGGAAAAAGTCGAGGCGCGGCAGCAGGCCGGAGAGCTCGTTCCTCGATTGCCGGATCGGCTTGCCGACCTCCGAGGTCAGTGTGCGCGCCAGCGTTTCCTGCATCGCGACGACCCGCTCTCGAAAGGCATGGATAGTGTCGAGGCGCTTTTTCAGCGGCAGCGCCGCCCAGTCCGCCTGCGCGGCGCGCGCGCGTTCATACTTCCTGCGCACAGCGGTGCTGCCGTCTTCCTCGATTTCGGCGATCGCTTCGCCCGTCGCCGGATTGATGATTTTCATCGGTGGCTTTCGCTCAGCGTCTGGCGCGGGCCAGGAAATCGTCGAGGATCGGCGTGTCGTCGAGCAGCGAAGCGTCGCTCGTATCGTGGAACTCCGGATGCCACTGCAGGCCGAAGACGTAGGACGGTCCGGTCCAGCGGAGTGCCTCGACGATGCGGTCGGGCTCGGACCAGGCTTCGACGACGAGGTCCCGCCCGAGGTCCTTCGCCGCCTGGTGATGGACCGAATTGGTTGTTGCGACGGCGCGGCCCGGATACAGCGCCGCGAGCCCGCTGCCCGGTACGATCGCCGTCGCATGGAAGTTGGCGGCGTAGACGTCCCAGTTGCGGTGCTCCAGGGCTCCCGGCCGCTGCGTCGCGATGTCCTGGTACAGCGTTCCGCCGTGGGCGACGTTGATGATCTGCGCGCCGCGGCAGACGCCCAGAACCGCCTTGCCTTCCGCGACGAACGCGCGCAGCAGCGCGATCTCGTAGTCGTCGCGTATGCGATCGCCGTTCCACTCGGGGCGCAGCGCCGCTTCGCCGTAGGTTTCGGGACAGACGTCGGACCCGCCCATCAGCAACAGGCCGTCGAGCTCGCGTGCGTAGTCGCCGACGCTGACGGTGCTGCCGGCACGCCGCGTCGCGCCGTCGGGCGAGGGAATCATCAGCGCCAGCGCGTCGCGCTGCATCACCCAGTGCGCCATGTTTTGCTCGATGTACTGCAGCGTCATGCCCTTGAAAATCGCGCGCTGCGGATCGGCGTGAAAAAAGCAGGCGGAAATGCCGATCTTCAGCATGAGCAGCGCAGCGCACCGACGCGTGTTATCGCCAGCGGAACGCTCACATCGCCTCGGCGAAGATGCGCTCGAAGTCCTCGCGCGTGCATTTGCGTGGATTGGTCTGGTGACAGATGTCGTTGACCGCGACCTCCGCCAGCGCCGGAATGTCGGCGCGGGTCACGCGGCGTTTGGTCGCGTGCTCGGAAAGCGTTGCCGGAATGCCGAGGTCGCGCTTGAGCGCCGCCAGCCAGTCGATGAACGCCTCGGCGCTCGCCTCTGGCAACGCGCCGGGTACCCCGGCACCGACGACGTGGGCGAGCTCGGCCATTTTCGCTGTGGCGCTTCGGAGATTGAAGCGCATGACGTGGTCGATCATGATGCCGTTGGCGAGCCCATGGTGCAGGTCGGCGACCGTCGACAGCGCGTGCGCGCAGGAATGCACGGCGCCCAGATCCTTTTGAAACGCGATCGCGCCCATCATCGAGCTCATCAGCATGTCGGAGCGCGCCTGCAGGTTGTGCGGCTCGCGCACCGCGCTGCGCAGCGAGCGGGCGGCGATGCGCGCGCCTTCCAGGGCGATGCCGTCGCACAGCGGGTGGTAGGCGGGCGAGAGGTACGACTCGACGTTGTGCGTCAAGGCATCCATGCCGGTCGCCGCGGTGATTTCCCGCGGCAGGTCGAGCGTCAGCTCCGGATCGGCGAATACCGCCCGGGCGAGAAGCATGGGCGAAAAGATGATTTTCTTGATATGCGTCGCATCGTCGGAGATGACGCTCGATCGGCCGACCTCGGAGCCGGTGCCGGCGGTCGTCGGCAGGGCGATGAAATACGGCAGCTCACGGTCGATCGGACGCACCTGCGGATGGTCCCAGGCGTACTCCAGCACCTGGCCAGGATGCACCGCCATCAGCGCGATCGCCTTGGCGACGTCGAGCGCGGCGCCGCCGCCCAAGCCGATCAACGCGTCGGCGCGGTGCTGCCTGAACGCGGCGACGCCGTTGTCGACCTGGCTCCTGACCGGGTTGCCCCAGATTTCCGAATAGACGGCGACGTCGAGCCCGGACAGATCGGCGATGAACGAGGCAAGCATGGGCAAGGGCGCGATGCCGCGGTCGGTGACGATCAGCGGGCGCGTCAAACCCTGTGCCTTCAGGTGGTCGGCGACGAGCCTGCGTGCGCCGGGTCCGAAGTGAATCGTCGTGGGGAACGCAAAGCGTTCGATATTCATGGCGAGTTGCGTCCTTGCACTGGGTCTTCGCGGATGTTGACGAAGCGAAGCTCGAGCACATCGTTTGGCCACTGTGCGACGCTGATGTCGGGCCGCATCACCCAGGTCAGCGTGCGCCGGTACAGCGGAATCAGCGGCACATCGGCATGCATCACGCGAAGCGCGTCGGCGACGAGCTGGCGTCGCCGCTCGAGATCGGGCTCGACGCGGATCGAATCGATCAGTTGATCGAGCCGGGGATTCGAGTAGCGCCCACCGTTGAACGTGCCGGCGCCGTCGCTGCCGTAGCTGTGGGCGATCGCGTTCAGCATCGGCCATGGATCGGTTCCGGGCGACCAGCCGAACTCGAAAAAGCTCGTCGTCGCCTGGGTGAGCTTGGGGAAGAACGTCGCCGTCGGCCAGGGCTGAAATGTCGTCCGGATTCCGATCTGGGCAAGCATGCCGGCGATCGCCTGGCACACGGCAGCGCGGTAGGCGACGTTGACGCAATCGAGCGTCACGCCGAAGCCGCTCGGGTATCCAGCGTCCTTGAGCAGCGCTCGCGCCGCGGCCGGGTCGTACTTCGGCCGGCGTTCGAGATCCGGCACGTAACCGTCGAGGAGCTTCGAAATAGTCGAGCCGGTTGCCGTCGCCTGTCCGCGCAGCACCTTGGAAACGATCGCATCGACATCGATCGCCTGGTGGATCGCGCGCCGGACGCGCAGGTCCTTGAACGGGTTCCGCCCTTTGACGTCGCTGAACTGCAGCTCGTCGCGGCTTTGGTCGAAACCGAGGTATTGCGCGCCGATGTCGGTAATCTGCTCGAGCCTGAAGCGACCTTCCTTTTGCAGGCGCGGAACGTCCTGGAACGGTGGATCGATCACGAAATCGACCTGACCGGAAACGAGCGCCGCCAATCGCGTCGCGTCGGACTGGATGACTGTGTAGACTGCCTCGTCCACGTTACCGCGCTGTCCCCACCAGTGCGGATTCGCGACCATCACCAGGCGCACGTCGGACTCGTAGCTCTTGAGCACGTACGGACCGGTGCCGTTGGTGTTGCGGACCGCGTAGGTTTCCTGTCTGGCGTTGTAGTTCTGCGGCTCGAGGACGCCGTGCGCGGCAGCCCAGGCCTTGCTCATCATGCCGACGTAAATCAGCTTTTCCGGCAGGACCGCGTCAGGCGCTTCGAGCAGAAAGTCGATCGTCAGATCATCGATCTTCCGTGCTTCAAGGATCCCACGCAGCTGAAAGGCGCGTTGCGAATTCTTTGCCAGCGCGCGCGCGATCGAGAACACGACGTCGTCCGCGGTAAACGGCGTCCCGTCGTGGAATTTGACGCCGGGGCGTAGCTTGAAGCGCCAGCGCTTCGGGTCGATCTGCTGCCACGATACCGCGAGCGCGGGCTCGATGGCGAAGTTGCGGTCGCGAAATACCAGCGACTCGTAGATCTGGCTCACGACGCGGGTCTGGTATTGCAGTGCCAGCGCGTGCGGATCCAGCGATTGCGGGTCGAAGGCGCTCGCGAAGCGCAGCGTTTTCGCCAGCAGCGGGGAAGCGGCCAGACACCCGGCGAGAATCGCAACCCACGCCGCAATCGATAGCGAGCGGCGGACGATGGCCGGGGACACGGCCGCAGGCCGCGAAGCGTGCGTCATATGATCTCGAAGTATCGCTTCAATTCCCAGTCGGTGACCGCATCGAGCCATTGCCGCCATTCCCATTCGCGGGTCGCCGCGAAATGCTCGACGAAATCGTCGCCGAACCAATCCCGCGCCAGGTCGGAATTGCGAAACACCCGTGTCGTCTCGATCAGCGTGCGCGGCGCGCGCGCGACGTTTTCCGCGCCTTCGTTGGTGCCATGGATCGGCTTCGCCGTCAGCTTCAGCTTCTTTTCTACGCCCGACAACCCGGCAGCGAGGACGGCAGCCGCGGCGAGATACGGATTCATGTCGGCGCCCGGACAGCGCGTCTCCAGCCGCGTCGACTTGGGCGAGCCGGCGATCACGCGAAAGCTGGCGGTGCGGTTGTCGACACCCCAGGTCGGCTTGACCGGGGCCCAGAAGCCGTCGACCAGCCGCTTGTAGCTGTTGATCGTCGGCCAGTACATCGGCGCGAATTCCATCAGCCCCGCCACCTGGCCGGCGAGATAGCTTTCGAACAGCTTGCTCATGCTGTTCCGGCCCTTGGCGTCATAAAAAAGATTCTTCCTCCCGTCCGACAGACTCTGATGAATGTGTCCCGAGCATCCTGGATACTGCGCGTTCCATTTGGCCATGAAGCTCGGCATGATGCCGAAGCGCGCGCCGATTTCCTTGGCGCCGGTCTTGAACAACGCGGCACGGTCTGCGGCTTCGAGCGCCTCGGAGAACAGGATCGCCACCTCGTAGACGCCGGGACCGGTTTCGGTATGCAAGCCCTCGATCGGGATGTCGAAAGCGCCCATCTCGACCATCAGCGCCTTGAAGAATTCGCGGTTCTGGTTGGCGCGCAGCAGCGAATAGCCAAACATGCCTGGCGTGATCGTCTGCGGTCGCACATAGCCTTTGTCGGCCCAGGATTGCGGCGTCTCGGCGAAGTTGAACCATTCGAACTCCATGCCGCACATCGGGATTACGCCAAGCTTCTCCGCACGCTTGAGCACCCGCTTGAGCAGCTGCCGCGGGCAAATGGGATGCGGCACCTCCCTGCCGTTCTTTTGCGCGACGAAGTCGCCGAGGAAAAACGGGACATCGTCGTCCCACGGCACGTGGCGCAGCGTCCCTAGATCGATCCTGGCGAGCGCATCGGGATATCCCTTGTGCCAGCCGGTCAGGGTGGTGTTGTCGTAGCAGTGATCGGCCATGTCCCAGCCGAAGACGACGTCACAGAAGCCGAAGCCGCTTTCGGCCGCGGCAAAGAACTTCTCCTTGTGCAGATATTTGCCCCGCAGCACGCCGTCGATGTCCGATACCGCGACCTTGACCCGGTTGCCGGGGCTTGCGCGCACGGCGTCCAGGACCTGCTTCGGGGCGATGTTCTGCGGCATCGTGTTCCTCGCGTATTCCTCGCGTATTCCTCGTTGTGGTCGCGGTGGACGCGGCGGGCGAGAGCGCAGGCGATTGTAACCTGTCGCGACTGACGCGCCTATGCGATGGGCACGGCGCGGTCGTCGCCCTGCAGCGCCGGCGACTGCTACAGTGATGCCCATCAGCCGAGCGAATGCCGCGATGATCGATGAGTCCGCCAGGGTCGATACCGGTTCCCGGCGCGTTCCCGCGCTGGCATCGCTGCACGTTGCCGTACTGCTGTTCGGGCTGGCTGGCCTGTTCGGCAAGTGGATCGACCTCCCGGCGGTGACGATCGTCTTCGGTCGCACTGCCGTCGCCGCCGCCGCGCTTGGCATGCTGCTCTGGCTTTCGCCAGACAGGCGCGGCGGATTCAACTGGCGTATCGGCATCAATGGCGCCGTGCTGGCTTTGCACTGGTTCGCGTTTTTCAAGGCGATACAGATCTCGAATGTCGCGACCGGACTGCTTGGGTTTGCGAGCTTTCCGCTGTTCGTGCTCCTGCTCGAGGTCGTGCTGCTGCGCACGCACACCCGCATTGCAGACTGGATGATCTCCGGCCTGGTCGTTGCCGGATTGCTGGTTCTGGTGCCTGAGCCCCGACTCGACAATCACATCGTGCAGGGCCTCGCGTGGGGCCTCGTTTCGGGCTTCTCGTTCGCCCTGCTCGCGGTCGTTAATCGCGCTCTGGCGGCGCGCCACGCGCCCGGGACGATCGCGTTCTGGCAGAATGTCTGCGCGGCTCTCTGCCTGGCGCCGGCGGTTGTCCTGACGCCGGCGCTGCCGGGTGCGCGCGACGTCGCGCTGCTGCTGGTGCTCGGTGTGGTCTGCACCGCGCTCGCGCATACGTTGTTCATTCGCAGCATGCGTCGGCTCAGCGCGCACACGGCGAGCGTGGTGGCGGCGCTCGAGCCGGTCTACGGCATCGCGCTTGCCGCTGTGTTGCTGGACGAAGTGCCGGACCTGCGCACGGTGCTGGGCGCGGTGCTGATCGTCGGCGCCGTCCTGGCGGCGAGCGCAAGGGCCGCGCGGGCGCCACGACGATAGCGCGCGCCGGCTCGCTTCGGTATCGTGCCAATTCGCGCCATCAGCGCTAAGGAACCGCGACATGTCTTTGCACATCGGGATGGTTGGGCTGGGACGCATGGGAGCCAACATGGGGCGGCGGCTCGCCGCGGGCGGCGTCGCGGTGACCGGCTTCGATCGGGCGCCTGACGCGCGCGCCGCGTTTGCGGCGATCGAGCATTGCAGCGCGGCCGACAGCCTCGAGGCGATGGTCCACGCGCTGCCCTCCCCGCGGGTGGTCTGGCTGATGGTGCCGGCGGGGAAGGGCACCGAAGCGGTGATCGCCGAGCTTGCGCCGCGGCTCCATTCGGAAGACATCATCGTCGACGGTGGGAATGCGTTCTACAAGGATTCGGTCCGCCGCGCCGTCGAGCTCGCGAGTTATGGCATCCGTTTTATCGATTGCGGCGTCTCGGGCGGCGTGTGGGGGCTCGAAAACGGTTACGCGCTGATGTTCGGCGGCTCGCCGGCAGCGGCGCGCGAGATCGAGCCGATGGTGAGGATCCTTGCGCCGGCGCCGGATCGCGGCTGGCTGCACTGCGGTCCCAGCGGTTCCGGGCACTTCGTCAAGATGATTCACAACGGCATCGAGTACGGCATGATGCAGGCGATGGCCGAAGGATTTTCACTGCTGAAGGGCAAGCCGGAGTTCGCCCTCGACGTCGCGGCGATCGCCGAAATGTGGAGGCACGGCAGCGTCGTGCGCTCGTGGCTGCTCGACCTGACCGCCGATTTCCTGAAGGACGACGCCGAGCTCGATGCCGTGGCGCCGGTCGTTGCCGACTCGGGCGAAGGCCGCTGGACCGCGGTGGAGGCGATCGAGCAGGGCGTGCCCGCGCCCGTCCTCTCGCTCGCGCTGATGATGCGCCTGGTGACCCAGGGCAAAGGCGATTATGGCGACAAGCTGCTGGCGATGATGCGCAAGGGTTTCGGCGGCCATAAGATTACGTCCAACGATTGACGGCGAGGCGAAAGCGAGATGATGGTCATCGTCATGGGCGTGTGCGGGTGCGGCAAGACGACCGTCGGCCGCGCGCTGGCGCGCGAACTCAACTGCGAATTTCTCGACGCCGACGATTTCCATCCGGAAGCGAACGTCGCCAAAATGGCCAACGGCGTCGCGCTGACCGACAACGATCGCTGGCCCTGGCTGGACCGCCTGGTCGACGCGATGCGTGAACCCGCGGCCAATGGAGGCGTGGTGCTCGCCTGCTCCGCGCTGAAAGAAGCGTACCGCGAGAGGCTGCGGCGCGGCGTTAGCGCACCGGGCGAGATCCGGCTCGTCTATCTGAAGGGCGACGGCGCGACGATCGCGCCGCGGCTCAGCTCGCGCAGCGGACATTACATGCCGGCATCGCTGCTGGCGAGCCAGTTCGCCGCGCTCGAGGAGCCCGAGGACGCGATCGTCGTCGATATCCGGCAAAGGGCAGATGAACAGGCGAGACAGATCGCCGCCGCGCTGCAAGCGACTTCCGGTTCCGCCGCGTGAGCGATCAACCCAGACCTAACCGCAAGCCCGGGTCCGCGACCGAAGTCGCGCATCTCGGGCGCGACCCGCAGCGGCATCTGGGCGCGATCAACACGCCAGTCTATCGCGCGTCGACGATCCTGTTCGACAACGTCGCGGACTACGAAGCTTCGCAGCGGGGCGAGTCGACCAGCCTGGTCTACGGCCTGCGCGGCTTGCCGACGGTGACCGACCTGCAGGCCGCGGTCGCGACACTCGAAGGCGGGTACGCAGCGCTGGCGGTTCCGTCGGGTTTGGCGGCGACGACGCTGCCCTTCCTCGCCTTGACGGGAGCCGGTGACCACGTGCTGGTCACCGATTCGGTGTACGGCCCGACGCGGCGCTTCTGCGACAACCATCTGACGCGTTTCGGCGTCGAGGTGAGCTATTACGATCCACTGATCGGGAGCGGCATCGAGAGCGCGATGCGGCCGAATACGCGCCTGGTGTTCCTCGAGTCGCCGGGCTCGCTGACCTTCGAGGTGCAGGACGTGGCGGCAATCGCCGCGGTTGCGCACGCGCACGGCGCGCTGGTGCTGCTGGACAACACCTGGGCGACGCCGCTCCATTTTCGCGCCTTCGACCACGGCGTCGACGTCGCGCTGCACGCGGGCACCAAGTATCTGGGCGGCCATTCCGACGTCCTGATCGGTCTGATCGTCGGCAGCGAAGCGACTTTTCCATCGCTGCACCGGCTATGGACCGACACTGGCGTCACGGCGAGCAGCGACGACTGTTTTCTGGCGCTGCGCGGATTGCGCACGCTGGCGGTGAGGCTGGCGCGGCACCAGGCGAGCGCGCTCCAGATCGCGCATTGGCTGCGGGAGCAGCCGGAGGTCGGCGAGGTCATCTTTCCCGCGCTGCCGGGGGCGCGCGGACACGCGCTGTGGAAGCGCGATTTCAGCGGCGCCTGCGGATTGTTCGGCGTGATCTTTCGCCCCGCGCCGAAGGCGCGCGTCGATGCGATGCTCGACGGCCTGCGCTGGTTCAAGCTCGGCGTGAGCTGGGGCGGCTTCGAGAGTCTGATCCTGCCGATCACGATCGGCGGAGCGCGCACCGTGACGCCGTGGGCGCCCGGAGGGCCGTACCTCAGGCTCCACGTCGGGCTCGAGGATCCCGCCGACCTGATCGTCGACCTCGCCGACGGCCTGGCGCGGCTTCGCGGCTGAACATTGCCCATCCGGCTCGGCTGCCCGGTTTGCGACGCGGGAATCGCGTTTGACCCCGGTTTCCGAATCATGGACACTTTGCCCCCGCACAGCCGATTCAGCCATCCGACGTCCGCATGAGTAACCTGCTGCCGATGCATCCTCCGCTCGCCACGCTCGACGACGATGCCTGGGAGGATCTGCTCAACTACATCGAAGAGCGGCGCGTGATCCCGATCATCGGGCCGGAGTTGCTGAAGATCGAAACCGAGACGGGGCCGCGCCTGCTCTACGACTGGGTCGCGGAAAAACTCGCGGGCAAGCTGAACGTCGATACGACGCAACTCCCGCAGCCCTACACGCTCAACGACGTCGTCTGCTGGTTTCTGTCGTCTCGCGGCCGCCGCGAGGAGGCGTATACCCGCGTGCGCAGCATCCTGCGCGACGCGAACTTCGCCCCGCCGCTTGCGCTGCGCCAGCTTGCCCAGATCACCGACTTCGATCTCTTTGTCACGACGACGTTCGACCCGCTGCTCGAGCAGGCGATCAATGCCGAACGCTTCCAGGGCGCGCAATCCACCGAAGTCATCGCCTACACGCCCAACCGGGTAGCCGATCTCCCGTCCGAGCGGGAAAAGCTCCAGCGCCCGGTCATCTACCACCTGCTGGGCCGCCTGTCCGCGTCCCCGACCTACGTCATATCCGACGAGGACACGCTGGAGTTCATTTGCGCGCTGCAAAGCGAGCATCTGACGCCCGAAAAACTCTTCCATGAGCTCGAGCACAACCATCTGCTGTTCATCGGCAGCAATTTCACCAACTGGCTGGCGCGCCTCTTCCTGCGCATGGCCAAGCGCCATCGCCTGTCGGATCCGCGCGATG
>JBDTXW010000021.1:0-20448 GCA_040005975.1 Betaproteobacteria bacterium
GCGCTCGATCGCATCGGCGGCGCGAGATCGCTCTATTCGGCCGACGACCCGGTGACCGCGCTGGCCGACGAGGCCAAGGTGGCATTGCTCGAGAGGCTCGAGCGGCTGGCGCGGGCGCGAGATCCACGCGTGACCCAGGTGATGGCATCGCTGGCCGGCGAGTACGAGGCGATTCTCGTGGCGCGCAGTGACGGATCGATCGGCGCCGATGTGCGGCCGCTCGTCCGGCTTTCGCTCAATGTGATCGCCGAGCACCATGGGCGCCGCGAACAGGGCATGTCCGGCGGCGGCGGCCGTGTGGACTACCGCTTCTTCACCGATGCGCTGCTCGAAACCTACGCGGCGCAGGCCGTCGATCAGGCACTGATGAATCTGGACGCGCGCGATGCCCCCGCCGGTACGATGACCGTCGTGCTCGGCCATGGCTGGCCCGGCATACTGCTGCACGAAGCCATCGGCCACGGCCTCGAGGGCGATTTCAACCGCAAGGGCACGTCGGCATTTTCGGGCAGGATCGGCCAGCGGGTCGGCGCGCGCGGCGTGACGGTCGTCGACGATGGGACGATCGCCAATCGCCGCGGCTCGCTCAACATCGACGACGAAGGCAACCCGACACAGCGCACCGTGCTGATCGAGGACGGCATACTCAAAGGCTATATGCAGGACACGCTGAATGCGCGGTTGATGGGCGTCGCCCCGACCGGCAACGGCCGCCGCGAATCCTTCGCGCACATTCCGATGCCGCGAATGACCAACACCATCATGCTCAATGGCGACAGGGACCCGGCGGAAATCATCGCCTCCGTGCAGAACGGACTGTACGCGATCAACTTCGGCGGCGGTCAGGTCGACATCACCAACGGCAAGTTCGTGTTCTCCGCGGCCGAAGCATGGAAAATCGAAAACGGCAAGCTCGCCTATCCGGTCAAGGGCGCGACACTGATCGGCAACGGCCCCGATGCGTTGACCCGCGTGTCGATGATAGGCAACGACATGGCGATGGACTCCGGCATTGGCACCTGCGGCAAGGAGGGACAGAGCGTGCCGGTGGGCGTTGGGCAGCCGACGCTGCGGATCGACGGGTTGACGGTCGGTGGAACCGCCTGATCCGGCGTCGCGTTCAACGTACGAAGGTCAGTGCAGCGGCCCTGCCGGCTGAACCGCGGCGATCGCCGGCGCCGGCGACGAATGGTGCATGACGATCCGCCAACCGGAAGGCGTGCGCAGGAAGACGTTGGTAACGATCGCTGCGCCCCGGGCTTTGGTATCGTTGCCGACGGTGACCTGCTCGATCGCGCTTTGCATCGCGAGCCCAACCGTCTCGACCAGCGTGATGTCCTCCAGGCGAAAGGACAGCTTGGTATCGCTCGCGAATAATTGTTCCCAGCCGGCGCGCACCGCCTCGTAGCCGACCAGCCGCGGCCCGCCCGGGTGAACGCAGACGAGCTCCTCGTCCTCGGCCCAAGTCACCATCATCGCGTCGACGTCTTTCGCCTCGAACGCCTGATAGAACGCGATCGCCGCATCCTGGGGCGAGGTGAAGATCGTCGGCGTGCGTGGCTTGGCCATTTTTAACGTTGCGCGCGCGCCAAATCATACACAAGATTCGGCGACAATTCGCGCATGCACTTGAAGTGTCCGAGCGGACACTCGCGCCGAAAGCACGGGCTGCAGACGATGTCGATCTTGGCAACGCGCGCGAGCTCGGACAACGGCGGCGTGTAGTCGGGGCTCGACGAACCAAACAGGGCGACCAGCGGCCTGCCGACGGCGGCGGCGGCGTGCATCAGGCCGGAATCGTTGCTGACGACGACGCTGGCCGTGGCCAGCAGATCGATCGCGGTGCCCAGGTCGGTCCTGCCGCAAATATTGCGGACCTCGCTAATCGCGGCGGCGATCGGGTCAGCTGCCACGCGATCGTTGGGTGAGCCGAGCAGCCAGACCACGTATCCCGAATCGATGAAGCGCTGCGCCAGCGTGATGAAATGCTCGGTGGGCCAGCGTTTGGCCGGGCCGTACTCAGCGCCGGGGCAGAGGATCGCCACCGGCCGGTGCGTACTCAAGCCGAGCACGCGTATCGCCGCGCCGGCGTTCGCCGCATCGGGCACGAGCACCGGGGGCGCCGGCGTCGGCACGAGTTCGCCGGGCTGCGCGACCAGCGCGACAAAGCGGTCGACCAGGCGCGGCAGGGCCTTGGGATCGAGCCGGCGGGCATCGGTGAGTAGCATCCCGCGTGCCTCGCCGACGTAGCCGATGCGCCGTGGAATTCGCGCCATCCATGGAATCAGCGCCGACTTGAATGAATTGGGCAGCACCAGCGCCCGCGTGTAATCGTTGCCGCGCAGCGTGCGTGCCAAAGCGCGGCGCTCGCGTAGCTTCAGCTCGCGGTGGCCGATCGGACTTTCGATGATGTTGCGCACACCGCGCATACGCGCATAGACCGGGGCGCACCAGGGCGGCGCCAGCACGTCGACAGTCGGCTCCTCCAAAGGCTCGCGCAGGACGGCGAGCAGGGGCTCGGACAGGATGGCATCGCCGATCCACGACGGCGCCACAATCAGGATGCGTTCAGCCATGACACTCTTCCCGGCGCAATCGTCCCCGGCTGCCGGCCCACGATCGAGCCGAGGACGCCTCCTAGTGGCCGCGGGGCGGCACGCCCTTGAGGCGGTACCGCGTGCCGCAATACGGACACATCGCCTCGCCGGTTGCGGCGACGTCGAGAAAGACCCGGGGATGGCTTGACCACAACGGCATCGCCGGGTTCGGACAATACAGCGGCAGGTCCGCCGCCGACACTTCGGTGACATTCTGCGCCTGGGTCGTTGTGGCCATAGCAAGCGCTCAGACGGCGGTCAACCAGGATTGGTACTTGGCGTTTTTGCCGTGCACGGCATCGAAGAACAGTCCTTGCAGCTTTCTGGTGATCGGTCCGCATTCGCCCGATCCGATGATGCGATTGTCAAGCTCGCGGATCGGCGTCACCTCGGCGGCAGTGCCGGTGAAGAATGCTTCATCGGCGATGTAGACGTCGTCGCGGGTCAGGCGCTTGGCGGCGACCTCGAGCCCGATGTCGCGCGCCAGTGTGATCACCGAATCGCGGGTGATTCCGACCAGCGCCGAGGTCAACTCCGGCTCGTAGAGCCGTCCGTTCTTGACGATGAACAAGTTCTCGCCCGAGCCTTCGGCGACGAAACCGTCGACGTCGAGCAGCAGCGCCTCGTCGTAGCCATCCATCGTCGCCTCCTGGTTGGCCAGAATCGAATTGGCGTAGGTGCCGGCGAACTTGGCGCGCGCCATCGTCACGTTGATGTGATGGCGGGCGAACGAAGAGGTCTTGACCCGAATGCCTTTTTCCAGCGCCTCGGGGCCGAGATAGGCTCCCCATGGCCACGCGGCGATCGCGACGTGGACCTTGGCGCCCTTCGGAGACACGCCGATCTTCTCCGAGCCATAGAACGCAATCGGCCGCAGATAGCAGGATTCGAGCTTGTTCGCACGCACGACCTCGCGCTGCGCCGCCATCAGCACGTCCTTGGCGTACGGGATCTGCATCAGGTAAATGTGCCCAGAGTTGAACATCCGCTCGGTGTGATCGGCCAGCCGGAAGATTGCCGTACCAGCGGCAGTCTTGTACGCGCGCACGCCTTCGAACACGGCAAGTCCGTAGTGCAGCGAATGCGTGAGCACGTGCGTCGTCGCTTCGCGCCACGGCACGAGCTTGCCGTCGTACCAGATGAACCCGTCACGATCCGACATCGACATCGTTGCGCTCCAAAGCGCGGCAAAACGACTATTTTAGCCGATTTCACCCTCCGACCTGGCCGAGCCGAAGACGTATTGCCATAGCGCCGCAACGACCGCCCGCCGGTCGGCCTGCGGAAGCGCCTCGACGCGAGCCTCGGTGGCGCCCTGCAGGCGCACCTGGTGCTGCAGCCGGCGGTATTCGCGGTACGCATCGGCCACGGCCGACGCAAGATCAGGAGGAAGCAGTCCGAGGCGGGCCCCGAGCGCAAGCAGCGCGATGTTCCCGGCGTTGCGCGTCATTGCCGGATGGTTGCTGCTGTGCGCCAGCACCAGGAACTGGACGGCGAATTCGACGTCGACCATGCCACCGGGATCGTGCTTCACGTCGAAGAGGGAACTGCGATTCGGATGTGCGGCCTGCATCCGGCCGCGCATCGCGACGATATCAACACCAAGCTTGTCCGGATCGCGCGGCAGGCGCAGGATCGACGCCCGCTCTGCCTCGAAGGCCGCGCCGATACGCGCGTCGCCGGCGACGTAGCGCGCGCGGGTCAGCGCCTGGTGCTCCCAGGTCCAGGCGGTGTGGCGCTGGTAATTGCGAAAGGCAGCCAGGCTCGACACCGGCAGGCCGCTCGCTCCATCGGGGCGCAGCCGCAGATCGGTGTCGTACAAGCGACCCGCCGCAGTAGTGCTTGTCAGCCATGTCGTCAGGCGGTGTGCCAGACGCGCGTAGGCCGGCGCCGCCGCCTCGTCCGGATCGTCGTACAGAAACACCAGATCCAGATCCGACGCGTATCCAAGCTCCTTTCCGCCCAGCTTGCCATAGCCGATGATCGCGAAATGCGGTGCAGCCGTGTCGGAACCCTGCATCAGGATCCAGCAATGCGCGAGCGCGGCGGCAAGCACGATGTCGGCAAGCATCGACAGGTGATCGGCCAGCCGCTCGACCGAAAGGAGGCCGGCGAGGTCCTGTGCGAGCAGGCGGAACACCTGTGCCTGCTGAAAGTGTCGAAGCGCATCCATCTGCCGCTCCGCGTCGCCGGAATGGGCGGCAAGCTGCGCACCGAGTTCGCTGCGCCAGGCATTCCAATCCGGCTCGGCCAGGAGTGCGCGACTGTCGAGCAATTCGTCGAGCAGCATCGGATGCTGCATCAGGTAATCGGCGGCCCAGGAACTCGCGCCCAACAGCTGGGCAAGCCGCGGCAGAATAGGGGGGTGCTCGACCAGCAAGGCGAGATAGGCGCTGCGCCGGCTAATCGTCTCGAGCAGCGCGAGCAGACGCTCGAACACCGTCTGCGGTGCCAATGTCGTCGCAGCCGCACGCAGCGACCGCGGCACCAGCGCGTCGAAGCGCGCGCGTGACGCCGTAGGAAGCTGCAGGTAGCGCGGGCTTTGCCGCACGCGCGCAAGCTCGGCGATCAATGGGCGCGCATCACCGTAGCCTGCGGCGGCGAGTGCGCCGAGCTGAGCGTCCTCCGGCGCCGGCGCGATCCATACGACGGCGAGCGGATCGCGCTCGGGGCCGCCGTCGGCGGCGGCGAAAAGCGCGTCGAAGTGCCGGTCGACATTATTGCGATGCTGGTCCAGCAGGCGATCGAAGGCGCTTGCGTCGGCGCACCCCATCGCCCGGGCCACTGCCGCGCGCTCGCCGCCGTCCTGCGGCAGGTCGTGCGTCTGGGCGTCGTCGCGATATTGCAGCCGGTGCTCGACATTGCGCAGGAATATGTACGCATCGATCAGCTCGTCTGCCGCCGCGGCGGGCAGCAGTCCGCGGGCGCGCAGCGCCGCGAGCGCGGGTAGCGTGCCGCGCAGCCGGAGCGCGGGCTCCCGCCCGCCGCGCACCAGCTGCAGCGCCTGCGTGATGAATTCGATTTCGCGAATGCCGCCGGGTCCAAGCTTGACGTTGGCCGCATGATCGCGGCGGCGCCCTTGCTCGCGAATCTGGTGGTGCACGTCACGCAGGCCGTCGTAGGCGTCGTAGTCCAGATATTTGCGGTACACGAAAGGGGCGACCAGCTGCTCCAGCTCGCCGGCGCGCGCACCGGTCACGGCGCGCGCCTTGAGCCACGCGTAGCGCTCCCAGGTCCGACCCTGCGTGACGAGGTATTGCTCGAGCGCGCTGAACGACGATGCCAGCGGACCCGCCGCTCCGTAGGGACGCAGACGGAGGTCGGTACGGAATACATAGCCTTCGGCCGAGGGCTGCGCCAATGCGGCGACAACGCGGCGGCCGAGACGATCGAAAAAATCCTGGTTCGCCAAGACCTTCGGGCCGCGAGTATCGCCGTCCTCCGGATAGACGAACACGAGATCGACGTCGGAGGAGACGTTGAGCTCCCGGCCGCCCAATTTACCCATTGCGACGACGATCAGCTGCTCCGATGCCGCGCTATCGACCCCGAGTGGCTCGCCGTGGATTGCGGCAAGCCAGCGCGAATGTGCGTCGACTGCCGTCGCGATCACGTTCTCGGCCAGCCGCGTCATCACCGCGCAGACTTCATTCAATTGCGCGCGGCCGGTCAAATCACGCAACAGGACATGGAGGTAAACGCGCTGGCGCAGGCGACGCAGCGCGACGGCAAGCGCGGCCGGATCGGAGCCATGCGCGAGCGCGGCGATGTCCGCTTCCGGCCATCGGAACGGGAGGTCGAGCGTGGCTTCGACTGCGGCGCAAAGAGCGGGGTCGGCGACGCGAAGACGCTGCGCATAACGGCTGAACTCGTACGCTCCAGCGAGGTCCATCCTTGAATCCAACGCGGCGGCCGCCCCTTTCCGTATTAAAATCGGACCAGAACGATCTATTATGCCCTTCGCGCGCGCATCTTCGAGTTTTCCCGCGGGCTTCTCTTCCTCGTTTCGCAAGGTGCTGCGTGCCGCTGGTGCGATCGCGCTGATCGTCCTCGTTTCATTCTGCTTGATGCTGCTTGCGGTGCGCTTCGTCATCTTTCCGCGCATCGAAAACAACCCGGATGCGGTCGCGCACGCGCTCTCTGCGCAGATCGGCCAGCCGGTAGAGATCGCCTCGCTTTCCACCGGCTGGGACGGCTGGAACCCGCGTCTTGACATCGGAGCGCTGCGTATTCTCGAGCCGGGTGGCGATAACCCCAGCGTAAGCTTGCCCGACATGCGGCTCACCGTCGCATGGGATTCGTTGCTCTTTTTCCAGCTGCGCCTGAAGCAGCTTTCGATCGATGCACCGCGCCTTCTGGTCAGCCGCGATCGCGAAGGGATGCTGCATATCGCGGGCATGACGTTCAATCTGGCGGAAAAGGCCGGCGACCAGGGCGTCGTCGACTGGGTCCTGCGGCAGCCGCGCATCGTGATTCGTGATGCGGTGATCGGTTGGCGCGACGACATGCGTGGCGCGCCGCAACTCACGCTGGAGCACGTGGGGCTGCGCCTGGAGAATCGCTCGGGCCGGCATCGCTTTGGCTTGACTGGCGCGCCGCCGGCAAATCTGGCGGGCCCGCTCGACGTACGAGGTGATTTCACCGGAGGCTCGCCGTCGGATTGGCGCGCCGCGTCGGGACGCCTGTATGCGCGGCTCGATTATGCCGACGTCGGCGCCTGGCGCGAATGGCTGCCGCCAGGCCTTCCGATCAGCGCCGGCAAAGGCGCGCTTCGGATGTGGGTGGAATTCGGGCAGGGCGAGGCACACGATGTCGTCGCCGATCTGGTGCTCAGCGACGTTCAGGCCAAATTCGCGAGCGATCTGCCGCAGCTTTCGCTGACGCGCCTCGAAGGACGCGTGGGCTGGCACGATGACCCGGTGCGGCGCGAAATCTTTGCCGGTCAGCTGGCATTCTCCGGACCGGGTGAGCTGCGCCTCGATCCGACCGATTTCAAGCTGACGATGCGTTACGGCGCCGGCGGACCCATCGACGGCAATGCGGCATTCAACCGAATCGAGCTGGTTCCATTGCGGCAGATAGGTGCCTACCTGCCGCTGCCGACGCGCTGGCGGGACGATCTCGCGCGTTTCGCGCCGCGCGGCACCCTGGATGCGGTCGCGCTGCATTGGACCGGCGATGTCGCGGCGCCGAGCGCCTTCGATGCATCGGCCAACTTCGCCGATCTGGGATTTGCGCCGCAGGATGCCGTGCCCGGCGTCACCGGCCTTTCCGGCAGCATCGCCGCAACGGAGCGCGACGGAACGATCAAACTGAATAGCCGGGTGCTTGCCGTGCACTGGCCGCATCTGTTTGCGCAGACGCTGTCGCTCGACAGCGCGCAGGGCCAATTGCATTGGCGCAAAGCCGCCGACGCTTATACGGTTCAGGTTGAGCGGCTGGCGCTGGCCAATGCCGATGCGGCGGGGGTCGTCAAAGGCGAATACCGGACGCTCGCCGACGGGCCGGGGGCGGTCGACGGCAGCGCGCAGTTTTCGCGCCTCGATGCGGCGCAGCTCTACCGCTATGTGCCTCTGGCCGCCGGGGCCGGCGTGCGCGAATGGCTGCGTACCAGTCTGCTTGCGGGCGGCTCGAACGACGCGCTGCTGAAGCTCAAAGGCAATCTCGCCGATTTTCCGTTCGCGGATGCAAAAAAGGGTCAGTTCATCGCGACGGCAAAAGCGCAAGGCCTCACGCTCGATTACGCGACGCACTGGCCGCGGCTGACCGGCCTCGATGGCGATGTCCGGCTCGACGGACCGCACATCAGCGTGGACGGCCGCAATGGCCGCGCTTTCAACGCTACGATCAGTCGCGTCAAGGTCGAGATCGCGGATGTACGCATCGCGCATCCGCTGCTGCGCATCGACGGCGAAGCAGCGGGTCCCGCCACCGATTTCCTGCGCTTCATCGCCGAAAGCCCGGTCGACGAGTGGCTGGACCATACAACCCGCGGCGCCGAGGCGAGCGGCGACGGCAAGCTGGCGTTGAAGCTGGAGCTTCCGATCGGCAATCACGACGGCGACCAGATCGCCGGCGATTTCACTTTTGCCGGCAATCGCCTCAAGTTCGCCGGTGGCATTCCCGCGTTGAGTCAGCTCAACGGCAAGCTTGCGTTTTCGCGGCGCGAGATCCGCAGCACGGCGCTGACCGCCGAAATTCTCGGTGGCCCGGCGCGGCTGACCGTTTCGGGTGCCGTTGGGGGCATGCGGGTGGACGGACAAGGCAACGCCGATGTCGGTTTGCTGCGTGCCGAATATCCGCAG
Source organism: Betaproteobacteria bacterium (assembly GCA_040005975.1). GTDB lineage: Bacteria > Pseudomonadota > Gammaproteobacteria > Burkholderiales > Casimicrobiaceae > PALSA-1003. The sequence continues at coordinate 8,903 of JBDTXW010000021.1, forward strand.
CAAGGTCTCGCTTCGCGTCTGACCGGCAGCACTGACTGGCAACTCGCGCTCAACGTTGCGTCGGACCGATCGAACTGGACGCTGGCTTCGACCTTCAAAGGCGTCGCGGTCGATCTGCCGATCCCGGCGGCAAAGTTGCCCGGCGAGGCCATGCCGGTTCGCATCGAGCGCCACCAAACCGAGGCTGCCACCGATCTGCTGCGGTTCAGCTACGGTGGGCTGGGCCGGCTCTCGGTGCAGCGGCGCCTGACCCCATCCGGTCCCGTCGCCGAGCGCGCGCTGCTCGCGCTGGGCAAGGCCGAAGGTGCGCCGGACCGGCGCGGCCTCTGGGTTCGCGGCGACGTCGATCAACTCGATCTCGACGCCTGGCTTGCGCTGCGCGAGCTAATCGATGCCGGCGTCGACACCGGGCCGCTGCCGGTGTCCGGGATCGACGTCAGCGTCGGCGCACTCGATGTTTTCAGCCGGCGGCTGAACGATCTGCGTATTGGCGCGAGCCGCTCCGGTAGCGATTGGCAACTGGACTTGCACGGGCGCGAGCTCGAGGGCACGGCGCGCTGGGAGTCGGCGGCGCCCGCTCATCCGAATGGCCGGATCGTTGCGCGCCTGCAACGGCTGACGCCGCCGACAGCGGCGCCGGCGCACCCGGCATCGGCCGCAACGACCGCTTCCGATGCGAACGGGTGGCCGGCAATCGATCTTTCGGCGGAGAGCCTGCGGCTGAAAGAGCGGGACCTGGGGCGGCTGGAGCTGAGCGCGCAGCCACGCGGAATCGACTGGCGGATCGACAGCCTCAAGCTCACCAACGACGACGGGCGGCTCGAGGCCAATGGCTGGTGGCGCGGCGGCGGGCATGCCGAACAAACGACGCTGGACGCCGACCTCGATGTGCACGATGCGGGCAAGTACCTGGCGCGATACGCGCTGCCGGATGCGGTCCGGGGCGGCGCGACCAGAATACGCGGGCAGGTCTCGTGGTCGGGTGGCCCGCAGGATTTCGACTACCCGACGCTCAATGGCAAGCTCCGCATCGAGACTGGCCGCGGCCAGTTCACCAAGCTCGACCCCGGGCTGGGCAAGCTGCTGGGCGTTCTTTCCTTGCAGTCATTGAAGCGGCGGCTGACGTTCGATTTCCAGGACCTGTTCGGCGAGGGCTTCGCCTTCGACGAAATCACCGGTGACGTCCGCATTCAGAATGGCGTGATGAAAAGCGACGATCTCAAGATCGTCGGGCCGCCGGCGCGCGTGACGATCAAGGGCGAAACCGACATCGCGCGCGAGACGCAACACCTGAGCGTGCATGTGCAGCCGACCTTGTCTGCCGGTGTTTCAGTCGGCGCGGCCGCATTGCTGCTCGCCAATCCCGTCATTGGCGCCGCGGTCTACGCGGGCTCACTGTTCGCGCAGAAGGCGATGCAGGATCCGATCGAGCAGATGTTCTCGTACGGCTACGCGGTGACCGGCAGCTGGTCCGACCCGATCGTCGAGCGCGAAGGTAGATTCCCCGGGCCGGCGGCGGCCGCTGCAGCCAAGCCGGACGCGACACGGGAATGAACGCGGTCCACAGTAGCGTGCGCGTCGCCGCGGTGCAGACGGTCTCGGGCAGCAATGTGAGCGCGAATCTCGCCGCGGTCGAACCGCTGATCGTCGCGGCAAAGGAGCAGGGCGCCTCACTGGTCCTGTTGCCCGAATACTTCGGTATCTTCGGCGCGCGCGCCACCGACAAGGTCGAAGCACGCGAAGTCGAAGGCCACGGTCCGCAACAGGATTTTCTGGCGCGCCTGTCACGCGAGCAGCACGTCTGGCTCATCGGCGGCACCGTACCCATTGCGACCGCCGATCCAACGCGCGTGCGAAGCGCCTTGCTGGTGTTCGATCCTCAAGGCTTACGCGTTGCGCGCTACGACAAGGTCCACCTGTTCGCGTTCCGCCAGGGCGACGAGCGCTACGACGAGGCGAAGACGATCGAACCTGGGACCTTGCCCGTCAGCTTCGAGTCGCCCTGCGGCCGCGTCGGCCTGTCGGTCTGCTACGACCTGCGCTTTCCCGAGCTCTATCGCAGCTATCGCGACGTCGCACTGATCGTCGTGCCATCGGCGTTCACCGCGGTGACCGGCGCCGCGCACTGGCACATTTTGCTCAAGGCGCGCGCCATCGAGAACCAGTGCTACGTGCTCGCCGCCGCGCAGGGCGGAACGCATGCCAACGGCCGGCGCACCTATGGGCACAGCGTGCTGATCGATCCCTGGGGCAGCATTGTGGCCGAGCTGGCCGAAGGCCCCGGGGTGATCGTCGGAGAGATCGAGTGCTCGAAAATCGCGCGGGTTCGCCGCGAGCTGCCCGCGCTGTCACATCGCCGACTCGCCTGACCGGCTAAGTCGCGCGCTTACGCCGGCGCCGCCTTGAGCAGGACGATGACGGCGCCGCTGCCACCACCGTGCCGCGGCGCTTCGCAGTAGGCGAGCACCTCGTCCCATTGCGACAACCAGCGTCGCACCTTGCTCTTGAGTACGGGCTCGCGATTAGGCGACGATAGGCCCTTGCCGTGGATGACGCGCACGCAGCGCAAGCCGCGGCCGCGCGCGTCGAAGAGGAAATCGGCCAGCGCATCGTGCGCCTGCTCGCTGGTCAGACGGTGCAGGTCGAGCTCGCCCTGCACCGACCAATGACCGCGCCGCAGCCGAACCAGCACGTCGCCGCCCAGCCCGGCACGCAGGAACGTCTGTTGAGCCTCCTGCTCCTGGCCTACTTCCCAAGACGATGGCGACGGCTCGATGCCGAGCTTGCTCGCGGCCAGTGCATCGGCTTCGTCGGCCAGGCGTTGCGCCGGCGTCGGCGCTGGCCGTGCCTTGTCGATACGCGCGCGGTTATGCGGCCGCAGCGGTGCGACATCGGCAAACGCCTGCCCCAGATCGATGTCGGGAACCCCGTGCGCGCGGCGGGCGTTCGCGCCCTTGCCCGGGTTCGCCGCGGCGCGCGCCAGCGCTGGCCTGCGGCCGGCGCTGCCCATCAGGGTCTTCAGATCGGACAGCTTTGCCATCGCGATTATCCTCGTTGCACCCGCCGCGGCGTGGCGGGTCGGCCTGGCGGGCGCTTAGCCCGGCTTGCGCGGCGCCGGCTATTCGACCGATACCGCCGCCGTCTCGGCAACCGACAGCGGATTGTCGAGATACGCTTCGGCATCCAGCGCCGCCATGCATCCTGTTCCGGCGCTGGTCACGGCCTGCCGGTAGACATGATCGGCCACGTCGCCCGCGGCAAATACGCCGGGGATGCTCGTTGCCGTCGCGTTGCCCGAGCTGCCGCCCTGGACGGTGATATAGCCGTCGACCATCGCCAGCTGGTCCGCAAAGAGCTGCGTGTTCGGCGTGTGGCCTATCGCGATGAAAACACCGTGCACAGCGACATCTCGCGTCGCGCCGGTCGCGACATGCTTCAGGCGCACGCCGGTGACGCCGGATTTGTCGCCCGTCACCTCGTCGAGCGTGTGATCCCAATGCACGCGCACGTTGCCGCCGTTCGCGGTCTTGGCCATCAGCCTGTCCACCAGAATTGCCTCGGCGCGGAACTTGTTGCGGCGATGAACGAGGCTCACCTGCCGCGCGATATTCGACAGATACAGCGCTTCTTCGACCGCGGTGTTGCCGCCGCCGACGACGATGACGTCTTGTCCCTTGTAGAAGAACCCGTCGCAGGTCGCGCAGGCCGAGACACCCTTGCCCATGAAAGTCTGCTCGGAGGGAAGCCCGAGATAACGCGCCGATGCGCCGGTCGCGATGATCAATGCATCGCAGGTGTACTCGCCGATATCGCCTACCAGGCGCAGCGGCCGCTCGCGCAGCGCCGCCGTATGGATATGGTCGAAAATGATCTCGGTATCGAAGCGCTCGGCGTGCCTCTGAAAGCGCGCCATCAGGTCGGGGCCTTGCACGCCGTCGGCATCGGCCGGCCAATTGTCGACGTCGGTCGTCGTCATCAACTGCCCGCCTTGCGCCAATCCGGTGATCAGCGACGGTTTCAGGTTGGCGCGCGCGGCGTATACTGCCGCGGTAAATCCGGCTGGCCCGGAGCCGAGAATCAGCAGGCGATGGTGTTTGGCGGACATGGTTGCGATTGACTCGCCGTTATGCGGGCGCGAAACGCTTCCGCCCGATTCTAACCGAATGTTGGGGTGACCCCGGAAGCGGCAAGCGGGCGCCTCCCTGGCGCTGGCCAGTGTATAATGTGCTGCGCTAAGTGCGCGCCACAAACCAATGATTTTCAATCAGAAAATACAAAGGCACGGTCGGCCGGTTGCGGCGAGGCAGCCCCATCTCTCGCCGCGGCTTGCGGCGCTCGTCCGTGAATCCTGGTGGCTGTTGGTCGTCGCTGTTTTCGCCTACCTTGCACTGATCCTGGCGACCTATCAGCGAACCGATCCGGGCTGGTCGTTTTCCGGCACCGGTGCGGCGATTCACAACAAGGGGGGCGCCGTAGGCGCATGGCTTGCCGACCTGCTGCTCTATCTGTTCGGCATGTCGGCGTGGTGGTGGGTCTTTGCCGGCATCGTGCTCGTCGTCACCGGCTATCGGCATCTGACGCGCAGAATCGATGCCGCCGATCGGCATCACCCCTGGCTTGCCGTGCCTGGATTCGCCCTGGTGCTCCTTTCGAGCTCGGCGCTCGAGGCGCTGCGGCTGTACCGCCTGCCCTCGGACCTGCCGCATACGCCGGGCGGGGCCCTCGGCCAGGTGATCGGATCGAGCTTCTCGCGCGCGCTCGGGTTCAACGGCGGCACGTTGCTGCTGATCGCGTTCCTCGCTATCGGCTGGTCGCTGTTCACCGGGATGTCGTGGCTGCGCCTGATGGAACGCGTCGGCGCCGCCAGCGAGCAGTTGCTGGCATCGTTTCGGCGGCGGCGCGATGCGCGGCGCGATCGCGAAATCGGCGCCGTGGCGCTCGAGGAGCGCGAGCAGTTCGTCGAAGCGGTGCGCGAGAATAGCGAAGATCGCGAACCGGTCGTCGTCGTGCCGGCGATGGTCGACGTGCCGAAATCCGAACGCGTCGTCAAGGAGAAGCAGAAACCGCTATTCCAGGACATGCCCGACTCGCCACTGCCGCCACTGGCGCTGCTCGAAGATGCGCCTTCGGCACAGGAACAGATCAGCGCCGAGACGCTGGAATTCACCTCGCGTCTGATCGAGCGCAAGCTCGCCGATTTCGGCGTATCGGTGAAAGTGCTGGCGGCGTACCCCGGACCGGTCATCACGCGCTTCGAGATCGAGCCCGCGATCGGCGTCAAGGGCGCGCAGATCGTCAATTTGATGAAGGATCTGGCGCGCGCGCTATCGGTGGTCAGCATACGCGTGGTCGAAACGATCCCGGGCAAGTCTTTCATGGGGCTCGAATTGCCGAACGCCAAGCGGCAGATCGTGCGTCTGGTCGAGCTCCTGTCGTCGACGACGTACAACGATACGGCGAGCCCGCTGTCGCTCGCGCTGGGCAAGGACATCGCCGGCAAGCCGGTCATCGTCGACCTGGCGCGCATGCCGCACCTGTTGGTCGCGGGTACGACCGGCTCGGGCAAGTCGGTGGCCGTCAACGCGATGATCCTGTCGCTGTTGTACAAGGCCGAGCCGCGGCAGGTCCGGCTGATCCTGATCGACCCGAAGATGCTGGAGCTTTCCGTCTACGAAGGGATTCCGCATTTGCTCGCGCCGGTCGTCACCGACATGAAGCTCGCCGCCAACGCGCTGCACTGGTGCGTCGGCGAAATGGAGCGCCGCTACCGTCTTATGTCGACGCTGGGCGTGCGCAATCTTTCCGGCTACAACGCACGTGTGGCCGAGGCAAAAAGGGCGGGCAAGCCGTTGCCCAATCCGTTCTCGCTGACGCCGGATAGCCCGGAACCGATCGAGGAGATGCCGCTGATCGTCGTCGTCATCGACGAGCTGGCCGACCTGATGATGGTCACCGGCAAGAAAATCGAGGAGCTGATCGCGCGCATCGCGCAAAAGGCGCGGGCATCGGGCATCCATCTTATTCTCGCGACGCAGCGGCCGTCGGTCGACGTCATCACCGGACTGATCAAGGCGAACATTCCATCGCGCATTGCTTTCCAGGTAGCGAGCAAGGTCGACTCGCGCACGATTCTCGACCAGATGGGCGCGGAGACGCTGCTCGGACAAGGCGACATGTTGTATCTGCCGCCGGGGACCGGGCACCCGCAGCGCGTGCACGGCGCGTTCGTCGCCGATACCGAGGTGCACCGCGTCGTCGAGCACCTGAAGGCACAGGGCGGTCCGCAATACCTGGACGGCATTCTCGATTCGGGCGTCAGCGGCAATGGGGATGAAGGCGTCAGTCTCGATACAGGCGACGCCGAAGCCGACCCGATGTACGACCAGGCGGTCGCTGTCGTGCTCAAGACGCGCCGGCCATCGATCTCGCTGGTCCAGCGTCATCTGCGCATTGGCTACAACCGGGCGGCGCGGCTGATCGAGCAGATGGAGCGAGCGGGGCTGGTATCGGCGATGCAGACCAACGGCAACCGCGACGTGCTGGTCCCGGCGGGGAAGGGCGAAAGCGCATGACGATGCAGCGTTGGCGAGCGGCGGCGACGGTGCTCGCCGCGATGGCGCTCGCCTGTCCGGCGCAAGCGTCGGGCGTCGATCAGCTGAAAGCGTTTCTCGGCGGCGCGAAGACGGGCAAGACGACGTTTCGGCAGGTCGTCAGCAGCAAGTCGGGACGTGCGCCGCAGGAATCGAACGGAACCTTCGCCTTCGCGCGACCCGGCAAGTTCCGCTGGACCTACGACAAACCGCACGAGCAGATCATCGTCGGCGACGGTGAAAAGCTCTGGATCTACGACCCGGATCTCCGCCAGGTGGTCGTCAGGAAGCTCGATCGGGCGCTGGGCGCGACGCCCGCGGCGCTGCTCGCCGGCGACGATGCGCTCGAAAAGAACTTCGAGCTGCACGACGGTGGCAGGAGCGGGGATGTCGAGTTCGTCGACGCGCGGCCGCGTGCCGCGGACACCGGTTTCGCCAGTGTGCGGATCGGATTGAAGGACAATGCTCCGCGTACGATGGAGCTGCACGACAGCTTCGGCCAGGTGACGCAATTGACGTTCGGCCCATTCGAGCGCGACGCGTCGGTCGATGCCACGCTGTTCCGGTTCGTGCCGCCGCCAGGCGCCGATGTCGTCGGTGAATGACCTTTTCGCCGTCGTTAATCCGGCGACGCCGCTCGCCGAGCGCTTGCGGCCCAAGAATATCGGCGACGTAATCGGGCAACGGCATCTGCTCGGACCAGGCAAGCCCTTGGCGGTCGCCTTCGCGTCGGGCAAGCCACACTCGATGATCCTGTGGGGACCGCCGGGCGTCGGCAAGACGACGCTCGCGCGGCTGATGGCCGGCGCGTTCAATGCCGAATTCATCGCCTTGTCGGCGGTGCTTTCCGGCGTCAAGGACATTCGCGACGCAATCGCCCAAGCCGAGGCGACGCTCGCGCAATCGGGACGGCACACGATCCTGTTCGTCGACGAAGTGCATCGCTTCAACAAGGGGCAGCAGGATGCGTTCCTTCCGTTTGTCGAAAAGGGGCTGGTCACGTTCATCGGCGCGACGACCGAAAACCCGTCGTTCGAGGTCAACAGCGCATTGCTGAGCCGGGCCACCGTCTACGTGCTCGAGGCGCTGTCGGCCGACGAGCTCTCCGCGCTGCTCGATCGGGCGCTCCCGGTGGCGATGCCCGGCGTCGCGATCAGCGCGGCAGCGCGCGACGCCGTGATCGCGTATTCCGACGGCGACGGCCGGCGCCTGCTCAACCTGATCGAGCAGCTCGCCGTCGCCGCACAGGAAGCGGGCAAGCGCGAGATCGACACGGATTTCGTCGAGACGGCGATAACGCGGAGCCTGCGCCGCTTCGACAAGGGCGGTGAAGCCTTCTACGACCAGATATCCGCGCTCCACAAGTCCGTGCGTGGGTCCGATGCCGATGCGGCGCTCTACTGGTTCTGCCGCATGCTCGACGGCGGCGCCGATCCACTCTACATCGGACGGCGGATGATACGCATGGCCAGCGAAGACATCGGCCTCGCCGATCCGCGCGCGCTGCAGCTGACGCTGGACGCCGTCGCGACTTACGAAAGGCTCGGCACGCCGGAAGGCGAGCTGGCGTTGGCGGAAGCGGTGATTTATCTGGCCTGTGCGGCCAAGAGCAATGCCGTATACGTCGCCTACGGTGCTGCCCGCGCGTTCATTGCCGAAGACGGTTCTCGCCCGGTGCCGCTGCATTTGCGCAACGCTCCGACCAAGCTGATGAAGAATCTGGGCTACGGCAAGGACTATCGTTACGCGCACGACGAGGAAGATGCCCACGCCGCCGGCGAAACCTACCTGCCTGCGGGCATGGACCCGCCCAACTGGTATCGCCCTACCGACCGCGGCCTCGAGGCGCGGATCGCCGAAAGGCTGGCCGAGTTGAAGAGTCGTGACGAAAAAGCGCGCTCAGGCGGCAACGGAGAATCCTGAGTACGCGGGGTGCCTGACCTTGCGCGGCCCTCTGCTAAAATCGGTGCATGCTCGACATCCAGCTCCTGCGCAATGACCTGGATGACGTCGTTGCCCGCCTGAACACGCGCGGATATCGGCTCGATGCGGCCGCGTTCATCGAGCTCGAGGCCGAACGCAAGCACATTCAGACCCGAACCCAGGAGCTGCAGGCCAGGCGCAACAGCGTCTCGAAGCAGATCGGCGCGGCGAAGAGCAAGGGCGAGGATGCGTCGGCGTCGCTGCGCGAAGTCGCCGGCATCGCCGACGAGCTGATGTCGCTCGAACGCAATCTCGAAGCGGTGCAGCAACGCGTTCGCGATTGGCTGCTGGCGATGCCCAACCTGCCGCATCCGAGCGTGCCTGTCGGGTCCTCGGACGCGGACAACGTGGAAGTCCGCCGCTGGGGCAACCCCAGGACATTCGATTTTGCGGCGCGCGATCACGTCGACGTCGGTACGGCTCTCGGCGGCATCGACTTCGACACGTCGGCAAAGATTTCCGGCGCCCGCTTCTACACGCTGCGCGGCGCCGTCGCGCGCATGCATCGGGCGCTGGTGCAGCTGATGCTCGACACGCACACCAATGAACACGGCTATGCCGAATGCTATGTGCCTTACCTGGTCAACGCCGAAGCGCTGGTCGGCACCGGGCAGCTACCGAAGTTCGAGGACGATCTGTTCTGGGCGGCGAAAGGCGGCGCGCCCGACGAGGGACGCTGGTATCTGATCCCGACCGCCGAAGTGCCGCTGAGCAATTTCGTGCGCGACACCATCGTCGCGGCGGTGAACCTGCCGATAAGACTCACGGCGCACTCGCCTTGCTTCCGGTCGGAGGCGGGCGGCTACGGCAAGGATACGCGAGGCATGATCCGCGTGCATCAATTCGACAAGGTCGAGATGGTACAGATCGTGCAGCCCGACCAATCCTACGAAGCGCTCGAGGAGATGACGCGGCACGCCGAAGCGATCCTGCTGAAGCTCGAGTTGCCGTATCGCGTCGTCACGCTGTGCACCGGCGACACGGGCTTTGCGGCGGCAAAGACCTACGATCTCGAGGTCTGGTTGCCGGGCCAGGGGAAGTACCGGGAGATCTCATCGTGCTCGAATTGCGAGGCTTTCCAGGCGCGCCGCATGCAGGCGCGATTCCGCAACGCGCAGGGGAAGACCGAGCTCGTGCATACGCTGAACGGGTCGGGCCTGGCGGTGGGCAGAACGCTGGTCGCGGTCCTGGAAAACTACCAACGCGCCGACGGCGGCGTCGACGTTCCTCCGGCGCTGCGGCCCTACATGAATGGCGCGAGCGTGATCGCCGCGGCGCGCTGATCACTTGCCGGCGATTGCCGGGGCGGCCATCGGCTGCGCCGTGTTTTCGTCCGCGAAACCTGAAAACATACGTAGCCGCGGCTGCAGCGGCGGCTGCTGCGCGAGCAGGATGTCGTAGTACGCCCGCACGCGATCGACGAAGGCAACCGGCATCGCGCCGCGGGCATAGCCGTATTTCGCCGTTTCGTGATACTCGGGCAGCGCGAGCAGAGGCAGCGTCTTTTTCAGCGCCGACCAACGGTCCGGATCGAGCTTCTGCTTTTGCGCCAGGATGCGGGCATCCTCGAGATGGGCGATGCCGATGTTGTAGGCGCCGAGGGCGAGCCAGGTGAGGTCGGGCTCGGCGATGCGCTGCGGCAGCCTGCTCTTCAGGTCGCGTAGGTAGCGCGCCGCGGCAAGCACGCTCGCGTTAGGATCAAGGCGGTCGACGCCGCCAAGCCGCTGCGCGGTCTCCTCGGTCAATTGCATCAGGCCGCGCACCCCCGTCTCGCTGGTCGCCTGTGCGTCCCACTTCGACTCCTGATAGGCGATCGCGGCAAGCAGGCGCCATTCGATGCCGGTCTCCTGCTGCGCGCGCTGGAACGCGCCGCGAAGCTGCGGCAGTGCGGACTTGATGCGTTCCTGAAACACGCCGGCATCGATGCGCGGCACGGTGCCGTAGGAAAAGTAGCGCTCGATCAGCCGCTGTAGCCGTCCGTCGCGGCGCAACTGCGCGAAAAACGCGTTGACGCGGTCGCGCAGCTGTCGGTCGGCCGGCGGAAACGCCCAGACCAGTTGCTGTTTGCCGGCGACCGCAAACGCCTTGTCGAAATTGAGATAGACGTGACGCGCTGCCTCGGCGTCATAGGAGGCGACGATCGCGTAGCTCAACGTGCCGTCGGAGACCTGGCTGATCATCGCCTCGGTGGAGGGCAGCGTGATCATCTGCCAGCGAACTTCGCTGTGATCGGCGCGCACCTTGGCCAGCGCGGACGCGAGGCCGCCGCCTTCGAGAACCCCGACACTTTCGCCGGCGAGGTCCCCCCAGGATTCCGGCTTGAAGCCGTTGATGTTGTAGATCAGCACCGGTTCGGCGGCGTAATACCCCGACGAGTAGAGCACGGCGTTCGTCGCCGCTGGCGTCACCGGTCCGGGAAGATACAGGTTGCCCGCGCCGAGGCGGGATCCACCGCCTTCGGTGGCCAGTCTATCGACGGGGTCGCCAGTGGGGATTACCTTGAGCGTTGCGCCCTCCTGCAAGGCGAACATCTGCGCGAGATCGTAGTCGATGCCTGCACCCTGATCGTCGGCGCCGACAAACCAGGTTGCCGGCCCCGTCCGCAGCAGCACGGTCAATTCGTTCGACAAGGGGACCGGTGGAGGCGGCGTCGGGCCGCAGGCAGGCAGCGTTATCGAGACCACGATGCAGGTACGCAACAGACGTCGTATGCGCAATTCGGCTCCGATGCGTGATGCGCTTGATTGCATTATAGCCGCCGCGCCAACGCCGGCGAGGACGGGTCGGTGCCAACCTGTCATTGCAACCGGCCGACGCGCTGTCGTGTTGCTTGCTGCGTCGGCGCGGTTCGCCGATAATGACGACAGAGCAGCGGCAACGATCTACGGCGGGCCGCCCCGCATTGCATGGTGGTGAACCTGGTCAGGTCCGGAAGGAAGCAGCCATAGCTATTCTCTGCAAGTGCCGGGGGTA
>JBDTXW010000022.1:0-20304 GCA_040005975.1 Betaproteobacteria bacterium
TGATCGCCTCGGGCGGGCCGAACGCGGCGACGTACATGTGATAGAGCGACATCGCCACGGCGACTGCGTTGATCAGCCAGCGCAGCGCGATGGTGCCGGGCGTCCTCGCCTGCGCCTCGTCGGAGACGATTAGGGCGGGCACTACTTCGGACACGCTAGCGGTCCGCTCGACAAACGGCTAACGCCACCGTGCGGCGCCCGCCCGGTAGCCGGAACAGCGCTGCAGGATAGCGAACGGGGCGACCGTGCGTCGCCCCGTCGATGTCGATGCGCGCGGTCGACACGCTACATCGCGCCCACTTCCTTGTAATACTTGGCCGCGCCCTTGTGGAACGGCACGCAGATATCTGCTGCCATGTCCTTGGCCGTCAAACCCGTGATCGGCTTCACCACTGCGGCCATGTCGTCGACGTGCGTCGCCATCGCCTTGGTCATCTTGTAGACGACGTCCTCCGGCAGGTCGCAGGCCACCACGACGTGCGTGGAGTAGCCGATCGCAGGCACGTCCTTGTCCTGCTTGGGATAGGTGCCAGCCTTGATCGTGAGCTTCTGGTAGCCGCAGTTGCCACTGCGCATCCCGCTCATCGTCTTGTCGTCGGCGGGCACGAGGTTGATATCCCGCGCGCTGGCGAGATCCATGATCGCCGAAGCCGGCGCGGTCGTGCCGAGCGTGAAGACCTGCGCATGTCCGTCCTTCATCATGTCGACCGCGTCGGTGTATCCCGCCTGATAATTGACCTTGCTCAGCGACTGGTAGCTCATGCCGTTGATCTTGAGCACTTCGGCGGTCACAACTTCCGAGGTGTTGCCTTTAGGCTGAGTGACCAGGGTCTTACCCTTGAAGTCCGCGAACGAGTTCACCTTCGCGTCGGCCAGCGCGACCACCTGGAAGTATTGCGGATAAAGGTTCGCCACCTGGCAGACCTTGGTGACTTTTTTCGGATAAGGCGGGCGACCCTCAATGCCATCCACCGTGGTCGACGAGTTGGCGAAGCCGATCTGTGCCTTGCCCTCGTCGACGCCGCGTACGTTGGCGATGCCGGCGCCGGGCTGCTGCTGGATCTGCAGCCCGGGAACCGCCGCTTCCCACATATGCTTCAACGCGCCGCCGAGCGGAACCCACGATCCGCCTTGCGGGCCGGTCATCATCGTGACCTGCTGCGCGGCGGCAGAAAAAGTGAGGGCAGCGGCACACATTGCGGCGCAAAGACCAAGGATACGGGCGAGTTTCATCGTGCCTCCTGGAGAACGCACTGCGGCGGATGTCGCGTGCGCTTGTGATGCTGGGGATTGTGTCGCCGGCCGCCCCGGTGGTCAAGTTGCCTCCGGCCAGTACATCCGCGGCCCCCGGCGCGTTACCATCGCGCCTTAGGCGGGCAGCGCTCGCGCCAGTCTTGAGGCTTGACCGTGGTTGCAGAATCGCAATACGCGCGTTTCGGCAGTGGCAAGTCGGTACCGCGCGTCGAGGACGCTGCACTGCTGACCGGCGCCGGCCGCTTCGTCGACGATTTTTCGCTGCCCGAACAGGCGTACGTCTGTTTCCTGCGTTCGCCCCATGCGCATGCGAAGATCGATGCGATCGACCACCGCGCGGCGGCCGGCATGCCCGGCGTAGTCGCGATCATCACCGGCGACGACCTCGTCCGGGACAGCGTCGGGCCGCTGCCTTTGTCGGCGGACTTCCGGCGCGCCGACGGATCGCCGACTGCCTCGCCGCCACGGCATGCGCTGGCGGTGGGCGCCGTGCGCTTCGTCGGCGAAGCCGTCGCCGCGGTGATCGCGCAAAGTGCGCCGCAGGCGCGCGATGCGGCCGAGGCGATCGAAGTCCGGTACGAGCCACTGACGGCGGTGACCGACGTCACGGCCGCCGTCGCTCCGGGCGCGCCGCAGGTCTGGGCCGCCGCTTCCGGCAACGTCGCCTGCGAAGCGCGGCACGGTGACGCAGCTGCCACCGCCGCGGCGTTCGGCCGCGCCGCGCACCGGGTGTCGCTGGACCTGATCAATCAACGAGTCGCGCCCTGTCCGATCGAACCGCGCGCGGTGCTCGCGAGCTATGACGCGACGACCGATCGAATTACGCTGCGCGTCAGCTGCCAGACGCCGACCGGATTGCGCGACGATCTGTGCCAGGTCGTCCTCGGCATTCCGACCGACAAGGTTCGGGTGCTAGTCGGCGATGTCGGCGGCGGCTTCGGCATGAAGACGGGCATCTATCCGGAAGATGTCGTGCTGGCCTGGGGCACGCGCAAGTACGGATTGCCGCTGAAATGGCGGGCCGACCGCATCGAGGAATTCCTCGCCGCGACGCATGGCCGCGACGTAACCAGCAAGGCCGAGCTCGCGCTGGATGCCGACGGGCGGGTGCTCGCGCTGCGCATCGCCTCGCTTGCCAACGTCGGGGCGTACGCGACGCCGGCCGGCGTCGTCATTCAGCTCTTGATCGGTCCCTGGGTCTCGACCAGCATCTACGACATCGGCACGATCGACATCCGCATCCAGGCGGTGCTGACGAACACCGCGCCAACCGGCGCCTATCGCGGCGCGGGTAGGCCCGAGGCAATCTATATCATCGAGCGACTGATGGACGCCGCTGCGCGCCAGATGGGCATCGATCCGGCGGAGTTGCGCCGGGTGAACCTGATCCGGCCGGACCAGATGCCATACCGCAACCCTATGGACAAGACCTACGACAGCGGTCAGTTCGAACTGGTGCTCGATCGTGCGACCGCGCTCGCCGGCTGGCAGGACTTCGGCGCGCGCGCCGCCGACGCACAGCGGCGCGGCCGGCTGCGCGGACGCGGCATCGCGGCCTTTCTCGAATGGACCGGCGTCGACGTCTTCGAGGAACGGGTGACGGTCACTGTCGAAGGCGCGGCAAACGGCGAAGGCACGATCGAAATCTTCTCGGCGACGCAGGCGATGGGGCAGGGCCTCGCGACGACGTACGCACAGCTTGCCGTCGACGTGTTCGGCGTGCCGATTGAAGCGATCCGCATCGTGCAGGGAGACACCGACCGCGGCACCGGCTTCGGCAGCGCCGGCTCGCGCTCGCTGTTCGTCGGCGGCTCGGCGGTGAAGGTCGGTGCCGAGCGCATGGTCGTCACCGCGCAGGCGCTGGCGGCCAAGGAGCTCGAGGCTGCGGCCGGCGACATCGAATACCGCGACGGGGTGTTCAGCATCGCGGGGACCGACCGGCGCATAGGGCTGTTCGAGCTCGCCCGCCGGCAGTCGCAGCAAAGGATCGTGCTCGACTCGGTGAGCTCGGTCGCCGACGCCTCCTGGCCCAACGGCTGCCACATCTGCGAGGTCGAGGTCGACCCGGAAACCGGCGCCATCGCCGTCGTCGCGTACTGGTCGGTCAACGACGTCGGCCGCGTCGTCAATCCGATGATCGTCGTCGGTCAGCTCGAAGGCGGTGCAGCGCAGGGTATCGGCCAGGCGCTGTGCGAGGAATTCGTCTACGACCGCGAGTCGGGGCAGGCGTTGTCGGCGACCTTGCTCGATTACGCGCTGCCGCGCGCGGCGATGTTCGAGCACTTCGCGATGACGATGGACGAATCGACGCCGTGCCGCAACAACGCGATGGGCGTCAAGGGCGTCGGTGAACTCGGCACGATCGGCGCAACCCCCGCGGTCGTCAACGCGGTGATCGATGCGCTGGTCCGCGCCGGCGCCGCCGCGCGGGCGGAGGCCCTGCAGATGCCGCTCACGCCTGAGCGCGTCTGGCGCGCGCTCAGCGGCTGAGGGCTACAGCGATTGCAGCACGACGCGGGCGCGCTGGTCGCGCATCGTCCTCACCAGGAGCTTGAGCATCGCATGCACGGCGCGCGTCGCCGGGATTGGCGTCGCGGTCAGCGTGCCGAGCTCGATCACCGATCCGATCAGCGCGTCGACTTCGACGTCGCGCCCGGCTTCGATGTCCTGCAGGGTCGAGGTCTTGTGCTTGCCGACGCGGGCAGCGCCTTCGATGCGTTTTTCCAGCGGCACGCGAAAGGTCACGCCGAGCTTGCCGGCGACCGCCTGCGCTTCGCGCATCATCTCGGCGGCGAGCTCGCGAGTTGCGGGTTCCTTGCAGATGTCGACCAGGGTCGCGTGCGTAAGCGCGCTGATCGGATTGAAGCTCATGTTGCCCCAGAGCTTGAGCCAGATCTCGGAGCGGATGTCGGCGAGGACCGGCGCCTTGAGTCCGGCGCCGGTCAGCGTTTCCGACACGCTTTTCACGCGCGCGCTTTCACTCCCGTCGAGCTCGCCGACCGGAAAACGATCGCCCTCGAGGTGCCGGATCACGCCCGGCGCTGCGATCTCCCCGGCAGGATAGACGACACAGCCGATCAGGCGCCGCGGCTCGATGCTGCGTTCGATCGCGCCGCTCGGGTCCGCGCTCTCGAGCCGGTAGCCGGCGTGCGGCCCGCTGAACTTCTGGAAGTACCACCACGGCAGGCCGTTCTGCAGCGGCACGACGGCCGTCTCGGCGCCGAAAAGCGGCGCCATCTGCGGCGCGACGACCTCCAAGACGTAGGCCTTGAGAGCAAGGAAAACGAGATCCTGCTCTCCGGCCTCGGCGCAGCTCGCCACCGCGCGCACATCGCGTGCGAATTCTTCGCTGTCGTCGTGATGGACGAGCTTGAGACCGTTCACACGGATCGCGTCCAGATGCGCGCCCTGGTCGACGACGGTGACTGTCTGGCCGGACAGCGCCAGACGGACGGCGAGCATGCCGCCGATCGCACCCGCACCGATCACCGCGATTCGCATAGGGACCTCTTGTCTTACTCGAAGCGATTGGTCAGCGTGCCGATGCCATCGATAATGATGCTAACCGTGCTGCCCGACTTCATCGAACCGACACCGACCGACGTGCCGCAGGCGATGACGTCGCCCGCCTCCAGCGTCATGTCCTGAGAAATGAGGCTCGCCAGCCTGGCCGGGGGAAAGATGATGTCCGCGACCGGATAGTTCTGTCTTTCCTGATCGTTGAGCATGGTTTTCACGACCAGCGTCGCCGGGTCGAGGCCGGTCGCAATCACCGGCCCGAAAGCGCCGAAGGTGTCGAAACTCTTCGCGCGCGTCCACTGCGCGAAGCCCGGGTCTCTGGCGATGATCTCGATCGCGGTAACGTCGTTGATGCAGGTGTAGCCGAAAATGCCGTCCGCGGCATCGGCTTCGCTCGCCTGGCAAAGGCGGCGTCCGATGACAATGCCCAGCTCGCCTTCGTAGATGACCTTTCCGCTGTACGACTTCGGCATCCGGATCGCCTCGCCGCCGGCGAGAAAAGAGGTGCCGGCCTTCAGAAAGTAAAGCGGCTCGGCCGGAACCGCGTGTCCGAGCTTGGCGACGAGCGCGCGGTAGTTGTCGACCAGCGCAATCATCTTTCCCGGCACGGTCGGCGTCAGCAGCCTCGTCTCGGCGAGCGGAATCGACTCGCCGGTCGGCTTGGGATAAGCGAACATGTTGCCGGAATGAACATGGACCGCGTCGCCTTCGATCGTGCCGAGGCATTCGCGGCCATCGTGGTTGACACGTGCCCACCGTGGCATCGGTTTTCCCCCTGCCGTTGATGATGCCCGCGATTGTACTGCTCGAGTCTCGTCCGTGTCGTCCCGCGGTTAGCATCGACCGGGGTGGCGCGTCACCGCGCGGCGAGAAAGAAATCGACGATACGCGCGATCTGGCCGCGCATCATTTCGCGGCCGCGCACCGTGGTGCACCCGCAGCGTTCGGCGAGCGCGAGCAGCGGCGTCGTCTCGGGCTTGACGATCGCATCGAACACAATCATCGCGCGCGGCAACTCGGCGACAGCGATCGGCAGGCGCGCGTCATCGAGCATTCCCGCCGGCGTCGCGTTCAGCAGGACGTCGATGCCGTCGAGCTGCGGCGCGCCTGCGCTGACCGCGAGCGCGGGAAATGCCCGAGCGATCGTCGCGACAAGCGTCTCGGCGCGCGCCGTGTCGACGTCGTGCACCCGGAGCGATGCGGGCGCTTCGGAGGCGAGTGCGACACCGATCGCCGATCCCGCCCCGCCGGCGCCGAGCAACAGCATGCGTCTGCCGGCAAGCGCGATGCCGCGCCGGCGAAAGGCCTCGACGCAACCGATGCCGTCGAATATGTCGCCGCGCCAGCCTGCGCCGGCGCCTCGACCCAGCGCGTTGATCGCGCCGACGATGCGCGCCTGCTCGCCCAACCGTTCGGCGAGCGCGCAGGCGCGCAGCTTGTAGGGAATCGTAAATACGAGCCCGTCCAGGTTGCGCAGCCGCAACAGCTTCGGCAGCAGCGTATCGAAGTCCTCGGGCAGCACGTGGAGCGCAACGAGGATCGCGTCCAGGTCGCGACGGCGGAATTCCGCGGTGAACATCTCGGGCGAGCGCACCTGCTCGATCGGATGCCCGACGATGCCGAACAGTCGCGTCCGGCCGGAGATGTAGTCGACCTGATCGGTAAGGCTGTCGCCTGCGTGGCTCACGGCTATCCTCCGCTGGAGCGCCACATACTAACGGACCGCCGGCGCCGGCGTTATACAATTACAATTGCGCGACTCGCAACCTTTCCGATCCCCATGTCCCCGACGTTCGCCGCAGTCGATTTGCGGATCACGGCGCTCTTTGCCCACGCCGATCGTGCCGCGGCGCCAACGCTAGCGGCGAGGCGCGCCGATGTCCGCTGAAGCTGCGGTACGCGCTTCACTGCCGCCGCAAATTCCCGCGCGCGAGGTGCTGAGCGCTCTGCGCCGCGGCATCGAAAAGGAGAGCCTGCGCGTGCGGCCGGACGGCATGCTCGCGACGACGCCGCACCCGGCGCGGCTGGGATCTGCACTCACGCATCCGTTTGTCACCACCGATTTCAGCGAGTCGCAGGTCGAGCTGATCACCGGCGTGCACACGAGCGCGCAATCGTGCCTCGACGAGCTGACCGAGATTCACCAGGTCGTCTACCGGGCGATCGGCGATGAGCTGCTCTGGGCCGCCAGCATGCCCTGCCGTCTTCCCGCCGACGACGCGATTCCGCTCGGCCGTTACGGCACGTCGAACGTCGGCCGCGCCAAGACCGTCTATCGCATGGGCCTGTCGCATCGCTACGGGCGGCGCATGCAGACGATCTCGGGCATCCACTACAATTTTTCGCTGCCCGACGCACGCAGCAACGACGACTATTTCGCGCTGATCCGTAACTTCCGGCGCAACGCCTGGCTGCTGCTTTACCTGTTCGGCGCCTCGCCGGCGGTCTGCTCGAGCTTCGTCGCGGGCAGGGCGCACGAATTGCAGCGCCTGAGCGACGACACGCTCTACCTGCCGTACGCGACGTCATTGCGCATGGGGCGGCTGGGCTACCAGAGCGACGCGCAGAGCTCGCTGGCCGTCAGCTACAACAACCTGAAGAGCTACGCGGCGTCGCTGCAGGAAGCGCTGACCAAGCCCTATCCGGCCTACGAAGCGATAGGCATACGCGACGGCGACGATTATCGGCAGCTCGGGACGACGCTGCTGCAGATCGAGAACGAATTCTACGGCACGATTCGCCCCAAGCGGGTGATCAATCCAGGCGAACGTCCGCTGCATGCGCTGCGTGACCGCGGCGTCGAGTACGTCGAAGTGCGGCTGATGGATCTCGATCCTTTCTACTCGATCGGCATCACGGCGAGCACCGTGCGCATGCTCGACGTGTTTCTGCTGCATTGCGCTCTCACCGCCAGTCCACCCGATACGGCGCAGGAGCTCACCGCGATCGTGGGCAACAAGCAGCGTGTCGCTTCGCGCGGTCGGGAGCCTGGCCTGCGGCTGACTCGCGGGACCGCGGAGGTGAGCCTCGCCGATTGGGGCGGCGAGATCCTGGCCGATTGTGCGCCGTTCGCCGCGGCGCTCGATGCGGCCAGCGGCGGCAGCGCCCATCGCGATGCACTCGCGTCCGCCACTGCGGCGCTGCACGATCCTGCGACGACGCCGTCGGCGCGCGTCCTCGCGACGATGGCGCGCGACCATGGCAATTCATACGTCCATTTCGCGCTCGCGCAGTCGCGCGCGCACCGCGACGAAATCCTGCAGCTGCCGCTCGCCGACGAGGTCGCCGCGCGCTACGCAAGGCTGGCCGAGGAATCGCTCGCCGAACAGCGGCAAATCGAGGCCTCGGAAACGATACCGTTCGAAGCCTATCGGCAGCTCTATCTGGCGCCGTTGCGCCTGAACGAATGACGCCGCTCGCTCCTGCCGCGGTCGTTGCCGATCTCGCGCCGGCCGGGAGACTTCGCGCCGCCTTCAACTACGGCAATCCGGTGCTCGCGGCATGGAGTCCGGTGACGGGCGAAGCAGCCGGCATTTCGGCCGATCTGGCGCGCGAGCTGGCCCGATGCCTGGGCGTGGCGATCGAGTTCGTGCCTTACGATGCGGCGGGCAAGGTCGTCGCCGCGCTCGCGGCCAAGGCCTGGGACATCTGTTTCCTGGCAATTGATCCGCTGCGCGCGGCCGACATCAGCTTCACCGCCCCCTACGTCGTCATCGAGGGCGTCTACGTGGTGGCGGCGGCCTCGACGATCGGCGGCAACGCCGAGATCGACCGGTCCGGAGTGCGCGTCGGCGTTATCGTCGGCAGTGCCTACGATCTATTCCTGTCGCGCGAGCTCAGGCTGGCGACGATCGTGCGCGCAAGCTCGTTCGAAGGCGTGCTCGACCTCTGGTCCACAGGCAAGCTCGACTGCATCGCCGGCGTCAAACCGCAGCTCGAAGCCGCCGCGCGGCGCGTGGCCGGCCTGCGCATGCTGCCGGGCCGGTTCATGGCGATCAACCAGGCGATGGGTACGCCGCGCGGCCGCGACGCCGGAGCGAAATACCTGCGCGACTTCGTCGAGGAGATGAAGCGCTCGGGTTTCGTCGCCCGCGCGTTCGCGCGGCATCGCATCGAGGGCGCGTCGATCGCGCCGGCGGGTGGCGCTGCGTAGACAAAGCGCTACGCGCGAAAATGCAGCCGGCGATCGATCGCGAGCAGAATCCCGTTCACGCCTGCCGCAAAGACGACGAGCAGAAACGTCACCGACATGATCACGTCGACGTTATACAGGCCGATGGCGTTCATCAGCAGATAGCCCAGCCCGTGCTGAGCGGCGAACATTTCGCCAAGCACGGTTCCGATCAGCGTCAACGAAAAACCGACCCGCAATCCGGTGAATATCTCCGGCACCGCGGCGGGGAACAGGATCGAGCGCACCATCGTCGGCGGGCTGAGCTTGAGCACGCGCCCGGTCTTGACGAGGATCGGCTTGGTGTTGCGCACCGCGTTGAGGGTGAACAAGGCGACCGGGATGATGCCGTGTATCGAGCCGAAGGCGATTTTGGCCGACATGCCCAGCCCGAAGACGAGCAGGATGATCGGATAGAGCGTGATCTTGGGAATCGAATAGAGCGCGACCAGCATCGGCTCCATCGCTTCGGCCGACAATCGATGGAGACCGAGGGCAAAGCCGATAAGGAGCCCGAGCACGACCGCGATCCCGAGAGCTACGGCGAACGCCGCCAGTGTGTTCACGAGATGCGTCCACAACAGCTCGGTCTGCGCGAGCTTGAACGTGTATTGCATCGTCTGCCACGGCGATCGCATTGCCACTTCGCCGATGATGAAATACATGAGCTGCCAGAAGACCAGCAGGCCGGCGATCAGGAAGATCGCGTTGCGCAAGGGCTTCCTGTGTTCGTCCGTCACTGCTGCCCTCTCCTGGCGAGAAGCTTCTTTTCCCAGCGCGAAAGAACGCCGTTCATGACGATCGACAAGAGGAGGATCAGCAGGATGAGCGGATACATCGTCGCATTGTCGAAATTGGTATAGGCGTAGCCGATCTCGTATCCCATGCCGCTGCGTGCCATGATGAATTCGGACCCGATCACCCCGATGAAGGCGTACGCGAGGGCAAGCTTCGCCGCCGTCAGCAGATAAGGCGCGCAGAAGGGCAGTGTCACGTGCACCGCCGTCGCGAGCGGTCCCATACGGCAAATCAATGCGGTCTTCCGGAGGACTCTCGGTACCCGATCGAGGCCGTTGAGCGTGGTGACGATGACGGCGACGACCCCGAGCAGGAATCCGATCAGCACCTGCGGTCCGTCTCCCAGGCCGAAGATGACGATGAAAAGAGGGTAGAAGGCGAAAACCGGAATCGCGTAGTAGGTGGCAAAAAGCGGGTCGAGAGTTTCCCGGGCGGTCCTGTAGCCATGCAGTACGGTACCGGTGACGATACCGATGAAATACGCCAGACCGAATGCCAGCATGACGTTGGCCAGGCTCTTGCCGATTTCCGGGTAGAGCTTCCCGGCAAGAAGCAGCTTGACGAAATCGATCGCGATGCGATGCGGAGGCGGCATCGTGATCTTGTCGATCGCGCCGGCGAGGCAGAGCGCTTCCAGCAGCAGCAGCAAGCCGGCGATCACGCTCACCTGGTAGACTCTTACGCGGCTCATGTCGCAGCGGCCAAGCGCCCCATCGTCTTCATCGATTCCTCGCGCAGCGTCTTCCACAATCGGCTTGTCACCGCCCCGAAATTAGCTTGCTCGACAATCCGGCTGTCGCGGTCGCGCGGCCAGTTGGTCTCGACCATGTCGATGATCTTGCCGGGCCGCGCTGACATCACCGCGATCCGGTCGGCAAGCATTGCGGCCTCGTCGAGCGCATGGGTAATCAGGAAGACCGTGGCTCCGATTTCCCGCCACAAGCGCAGCACCTCGTCACCCATCAGCAGCCGCGTCTGCTGGTCGAGCGCCCCGAACGGCTCGTCCAGGAGGAGAAGGCGCGGCTCCGCCACCAGCGTGCGTGCGATGCAGACGCGCTGGCGCATGCCGCCGGAAAGCTGGGCCGGGTAGCTTTCGGAGAACTCACCGAGTCCCATCATCGCGATGGCATCGTTGACGCGACGGTTCTTTTCTTCCGGGACGGCGGCGAATTTGCGCAGTCCGAACGCGACATTCTCGCGCACGCTCAACCACGGAAAGCAGGCGTCCTCCTGAAACACGACGCCGATGCCGTCGGGAATATCGTTCTCGATCGGCCGTCCTTCGAATTCGATCCGCCCCCCGGTTGCGGGTACCAGTCCGGCGATGAGCTCGAGCAGCGTCGACTTGCCGCAGCCGGACGGACCGACGACTGCGAAGAACTCTCCCTGCCGGATACTCAGATCGATCGGCCCGAGAGCATGGACCACCTGCCCTCCGGCGCTGGCGGGAAAGTGCTTGCTTACCCCGTGGAGCGCGACGTGTACGGAAGACATGCGACTGTCACAGGCGCTTGCATCATTTCGGTGTCTTGATGTCGTCGGGAAGAAACTGGGTGTCGATCATTTTCGACAGATCGATCTCGCCGGTTATGGCGCCGACGCTCTTCTGCACTTCGATGATGCGCCTCATTCCCGCCAGATTGATCTGGCCGTTGCCCCAATACGGAACGCCTTGCGTGTAGCTCGTCGTCAGGTTGCGCACCGCGCTTCGCGCCACTTCGGGTGTTATGTTGAACGGCTTCGCGACGATGTCGCCGGCTTCGTCGGGATGGGCGATCATGAATTCGACGGCACGGCGGCGAGCCCTGATGACGCCCCGGATGAAGTCGCCGCGGGTCCGGGCGGCTTCAGCGGTCGTCATCCCGACGACGTTGTCGAGCGGCGGCAGTGCTTCGGCTCCGGTGACCAGAACGCGATACTTGTCCTTGACTTTGGACCACAGCGGCTCCGTCACGGCGGCGACATCGATCTGATCGAGCTCCAATGCAGCGAGCATCGGGCCGAATCCCCCGGTCTTCACCAGATCGGCGTCTTCGGGCTTGTAGCCGGCTTTTTCCAGAAGCAGAATCGCCAGCGCCTGGCTGGTGGAGCGGGGATTGGTGTAGCCGATCTTCCTGCCCTTCAGGTCCTTCAACGTCTTGATCGGCGAATCCTTCTTCACCATCCACGCGAATTCGGCGACCGTCAGCACGTTGTCGCTGACGATCTTGATGTCGGCACCCTGTTGGATCGCCACGGCAATGGCGCCGGGATTGGCTTCGCCATAGGCGACTCCGGCCATAGCGTTGCGGACCGAGGTGCCGCCACCCTCTGAGGCGATGATCCCGGTGACATTCGCGCCCTCCTGCTGAAAGTAGCCCTTCTCCAGCGCGACGGCGAAGGGCATGCCGTTGGCCGAACTGCCGTAGTTTCCGACCGCGATGTTTTCAGCCACGGCCAATCCGGCGCTCGCCAGCAGTCCGAGCAAGGGGACGGTCGCCGCGATGAGCAGCCTGATCCGACGCTTGAGCATTTCCTTCTCCTTAACGATTTTGACGAATTGATCGGCAACGGGCCGCCGTCCCGCGAAGACGAATTCGCGTCATGTTGCCGCCGGCATTTGCAGAGTCACGTTCACGTTCTTCAGCTGCGTGCACGCGAGAAGCTCCTCGATCGATTCCTCGCGGCCGATGCCCGACTGCTTGACTCCGCCGAACGGAACGCCGACATGATGCGTGCTGGAGCCGTTGATCCAGATGTAGCCGGCCTCGACCCTCGACGCGAGTCGATGCGCTCGGTCGAGGTCGCGCGTCCAGATCGATGCGGTCAGACCGACGTCGAGCGCGTTCACCCGCGAAAGCAGGTCGCGCTCGTCCGACCAGCGCAGGATGCTGACCACCGGCCCGAAGATCTCCTCGCGGGCGATGCGCATGTCGTCGGTCACGTCGGCGAACACCGTCGGCTCGACGAAGAATCCGCCTGCAAGCCTCGCATCGGCCGGCCGCTTGCCGCCATAGGCGAGCCGTGCGCCGCCTTCGATACCCAGCTTGATGTAGCTCATCGTCTTGTCGAACTGCGCCTGGCTGGCCAGGCACGACATCTCGGTCTCGCGCTCGGTCGGCAGCCCGATCCTGATCGCCGCAACGCGCTTGACGATCTCAGGTAGCGTGGCGTCGTGGATGTCGGTGTGCAGGTAGACGCGGCTGGTCGAATTGCATGACTGGCCGGTGACGTAGCGGAAATTCATGCCGCGCACGACGCCTTCGGCAACCTCTTCCGGCTTCGCGTCGGCGCAGGCGATCAGTGCGTTCTTGCCGCCCAGCTCGAGCGTCAGCGCCTTGAGCGTTGCGCTGGCTCCCTGCATCACCGCGCGGCCGCCGCTGACACTGCCGATGAAGCCGATCTTGGCCACGCGCGGATGCGCGACCAGAGCGGCACCGGCCTCGCGCCCGCCGGTGACGACGCTGAACACGCCGGGCGGAAACACGCCGTCCCAAAGCTCGGCGATGCGCAGCGCCGTGAGCGGCGTCTCTCCGGCCGGCTTGACGATCAGCACGTTGCCCGCGGCGAGCGGCGCGCCGCATTTGCCGGCGACGAAAAGCAGCGGATGGTTGAAGGCGCCGATGCGTGCGACCACGCCCAGAGGTTCGCGCACCGTGTAGTTGAGCGTCCCGGCGCCGATCGGTATCGTGCTGCCCTTGATCTCAGTCACCAGCCCGGCGAAATAATCCATGTAATCGGCACTGATGCCGACGTCGAACAGCATTGCCGTCAGCGGGTTGCCACCGTCGATGGCATCGAGCCAGGCCAGTTCCTCGGCGTGTTCACGAAGAACCTGGGCGGCGTGGCGTATCGCCTTGGCGCGTTGCTGCGCCGGCGTGTCGCGCCAGGAGGGAAACGCCTGCCTCGCTGCGATGACGGCGCGGTTGACATCTTCGGCCGAGGCATCGACCGCGGTGCCGATCGTCTCGCCGGTTCCGGGACTAAAGAGCTCGGTGTCGCGGCCTCCGGCCGAAGCATGCCACGCTCCACCGTAATAGAGCCCGCGATGACGCGGCAGCCGCGGGTTGAGAGAGCTTTCGGCGCGCTGCAGCATCCGGCCTGCCGTTTAGTCTTGCGCCGGAAGATGCCGCAACAGCGACGACGACACCGCGCGCGAATATTCGGGTGCCACGCGCGCATCGATCACGACGAGACCGCCCGCGCGCACGGCGGCGACGCCTTCCGCGATCGCGGCCGCAAGCGCGTCGGCGCTGCGGACCGGGCCATAGCCTAGAGCGCCCTGGCCGCGGGCGAGCGCCGCCAGGTCGAGCGGCGGATCGGTCATGCGCATCCCGATCCAGCGGTTTTCGACTGGCCGGCCACGCAGGCGCGCCATGCGCTCCTGGTGCAATTCGTCGTTGAAAAACGATTCGTTGTTGGCGACGATGATGAGCGCCGGCACGCGATAGTGCACTCCCGTCCACAATGCGGTCAGCCCCATCAGATAGTCGCCGTCGCCCAGCACTGCGACCGGCAACCTGTCGCCGCCGCGCAGCGCCAGCGCAGCGCCGACCGCCATTCCGGGTCCCGAGCCGATGCCGCCGCCGCCATCGAAGCCGATGTAATCCTGCGGATGGGTGAAGCGGCAGTATTCACCGGGCCAGCCCAGCGGCAGCCGGATGTACGACGGCCGGTGCGGCGCGAGCGTCGCGGTCGTCACGCGCGCCAGTTCTTCGAGCGCCATGCAATCGGCGGAGGCGCTGCGCGCCGCGTCGGCCGGGCTCGCGGCGGCTGCGGGCTTGGCCAGCCATGGTTTGCCCGGCGCTCCCGGACGCGGCCCGAGCGCCGCGACCAGCGCCGCGACCAGCGCGTCAGGCGGCGCCAGGATCGCCAGATCGGCGGGCGGCAGCGCCTGATAATCCATGGTCGAGCCGTTGTGCACGTACTGATCGAGCGAGCAGTGGATCACCTGGCCGCACGGCAGCTCACCGCCGCCGGCCTGCGACAGCGTGCCGCCCAGGTCGATCCAGTCGAGCGCAAGGATGACGTCGGCATCGCGGATCGCCTGCGCCGCTTCGCCGCTGACATACAGGCTGGGCGGAAAGGGATGCAGCGGATGCTCGGTCGGAAAGCTCGCTCGCGTCTTGATGTCGGTGAGGACGACGGCGCCGAGGCGTTCGGCCAGCGCGACGCGCAGCGCGAACTCCGCGGGATCGCTGGACATGCGGCCGAGCATCAGCAGCGGGCGCTTACCGCTCGCGAGCAGGCTCGCGGCCTCGCGCACCGCGTGCTGCGGCGGCGCGCCGGACATCGGTTCGGGGTAGCGGTCGAGCGCCGGCAGCGGCACGCGCGCGCTCAGCGCTTCCTCCTGCAGCGTGGCGTCGAGCGAAACGTAAACGGGCCCTTGCGGCAAGGTCAGCGCGATGCGATGCGCGCGCACGATCGCCTCGAGCGCCGCAGCCACCGATCCCGGTTGATCGTCCCACTTGGTGTAGCCGCGCACCAGCGCGCCCAGGTCGCGCATCGTGTGTATCCAGTCGACCCACGGCCGCCGCTTGACGGCGTCGATCGGGCCCACGCCGCCCAGCAGAAGGATCGGGATGCGATCGCACCAGGCATTGAAGATCGCCATCGTCGCGTGCATCAAGCCGACGTTCGCATGCAACGCGACCGCGAGCGGCCTGCCGGTGACGCGTGCATAGCCATGCGCAAGCGCGACCGCATGCTCCTCGTGCAGGCATAGCAGCATTTCCGGCCGCGTGTTGCCGAGATGGTTGACCAAGCTGTCGTGCAGGCCGCGGAAGCTCGCGCCGGGTGTCAGCGCGATATAGGGGATCCCCAGCGCCCGCAGCAGGTCCGCTATCGCGTCACTGCCCCAGCCGGCGGTGGTTTGCGCCTTCGGCGCAACGCGCGTCGCGTCGTTCATGTGCGATTCGGTGACTGCCTGCGCCCGTTCATGCGCTTTGTCTACCGGCGTTCATAGCCGGCAGACTGTAGCGCATGCCGGGAGCAGGGGCAAACGCACGTCGTCGTCCCGGCGAAGGCCGGGACCCGATCGGCATTGCGTCCTCGCCCCGCGCCTGTTACGAGTTCCAGCTTTCCTTCTTGAGCTTCATCGCGCCATCTTCGACGATAATCTCGGCGGTTCCGCGGGCAGGCTTTTTTTCGGAATTGACTGCCGTCAATTCCAGCGTAAAGCCGGTCGGCGTCTTGGTCTCCTTGACCACCTTGACGTTGCTGAGCGCCCCGAAGCCTTTCATCATCTCGAACATCGGCTGCCGCTGTGCCTTCGGCGTCGCCTCGTACTGCGCGCGCGACTCCTTGCTCATGTATGGCAGCAGCGGGTCCATTGTCTTGGCCTTCTCCCAGGCCGTGCGATACTCGGTGTAGAACTGCGTCGCCGTCTGCCCGGCCTTCTGGCCTGAAACGGGAAAAGCAAACAACATCAGCGCGGCGATCACGCCGGCAAGCCACGTTCTCATGACACCTCCCTGGCGGAGTGCGATCACGCCGGAAGCGTGAACGGCGGCGATAGTAGCATGGTGCGGGGCGCGCGGCAGCCGCGGCCGGGAGCGGCAGATCGCCGGCAGCGGCTAGATCTTTTCGCGCTGCGTCAGCCAGTTGCCGAAGGCGATCAGGCAATAGATCGCAAACCCGAAAGCGACCCAGAGCACGACCCAGATCGAGTAGCTGTTGATCATCGAGCCCGACGCTTTCCATGCGGCGACCATCACCGCGACCTCGCCGGCCAGTGGAAAGACGAACGCCGCGACGGCCGCGACGTATCGCCGAAGGCCTCCGCCGGCAAGGTCGAACGCGACGATCGCGGTGAAAAAATGAAGGATCGTCCCGCTCACCCATACCAGCGTGACGGCGGACCATCCTGCGGACGCCATCGTTGCGCCGATTCTTTGTCGCGCGCCCATCAATAGTCGGCCAGTGGTGCTCGGAGAGAATGTTCCCGGGGCGATTCTGCCAGCAATCGCCAAGGGTAGGACACAAGCGGTCGGATGGCCAGCGGGATACGACGAAACCCCGCGGCCATGCGCAGGGCTCCGAGGTCGGGAACGAAGGCCGATCGGCGGCTTTGCCGACCGGCCCCAAGCGAAGCGCAGCTTCTTTAGAACTGCGTCGGCAGCGCTTCGATCTCGCCCGTCGGCGCGGCGAAATGCGACGGGAAGTAATCGAAGCGCTCGAGCGTGGGCGCGACAGGCGCGCTTGCGGCGTCGGTGACGAATACGGCCGAGACGTTCCTTTCGCCGCTCAGGGCAGCAACGCTTAGAACCAAGCCGACTATCGTCGCCGCAATGACGGCGCGGATGCTGGAAGATTTGTTCCCGTTCAACATGCTGCCTCCGATGTATTTGGCCTTCGGCTGTTGCGGTGTCGCTGGAACCACTTCTTTGGGCATTCCGGCCCAATGCTTGCCGGATGACTACACTGTAGTCGACCACTGCCCGGGACGAATCGGGACGCTGCCGCAACTGATTTGCGGAAAATTCACACACTGCTTTACAGCGTTGACGGCGCGGGCGGATAGTAGCCGGCAGTTGCAGCGTGTGAAGTCCGGGGGCGCCGATGCCGAGACGTAACGCTACAGCGCGACGCAAGCCCGAGCGGCTGCGCAATCTGCAATTCGAGGGCATCAGCATACGGCCCGGCGACCCGGTCGCCGATGCGCGCCAGGCGGTTGCGGCCGTGCGCAAGATCCTCAAAGCCGAACATCTCCCCTGGCAGGTGCGGCCGTACGGCAAGCGCGCAAAAAGCGTGCTCGTGCTGCCGCCTCCACGATCGCCGCAGCTTTCGCCGGCGAAGGCGTGGGAGCTCACCTATCGGCTGCGCGCACGGCGTGACGTCATGCACGCCGAGCCCGCCTTCGTGTTGCCATCCGTCGGTCCCTATCGCGCGCCGGCAAGGCGGGGTGCAGCCGGCGGTACCGCTGTCGACCTGCGGGGCAGCGACGATAACGATTGGGCGCTCAAACTCTGCCACGTATTCGAGGCGTGGAATATTCCGACGCCAAACGGACCGCAAGGCAAAGGCTCGATCGTCGCGCACCCGGACACCGGCTACACACGACACCCCGAGCTCATTCGCTCGGATATCCTGTTCGCCAAAGGGTATGACTTCGTCGCGAACGCGCCCGACGCGCTCGACCCGCTCGACCCTCCGAATGCCGGCCACGGCACCAGCACCGGCAGCGTCATCCTGAGCGATGTCGGCCCCGCCGGCGCGACGCACGTCACCGGCGTTGCGCCGCAGGCGTCGCTGATTCCATTGCGTGTCAGCAGCAGCGTCGTCCATTTCTCCTGGACGCGGCTCTGCGCCGCGCTCTATCGCGCGATCGACGAGCGCGCGCACGTTGTCTCGATGAGTCTCGGCGGCCCATGGGGCGGATTTGCGCTGCACGAGGCGATCCGCGACGCAATCGATGCGGGCCTGATCCTCGTGGCTGCCGCCGGCAATGGCTGGCCATTCGTCGTCTATCCGGCGCGCTACGACGAGGTGATCGCCGTTGCCGCATGCAACGTCGACAAGCAACGATGGGCGGGATCGGCAAGCGGCAGCGCAGTCGACATCACGGCCCCCGGCGAATCGGTGTGGCGCGCCAGGACGACCGGCGCAGGCACCTTCAAAGTCGATCGCAGCTCGGGCACCTCCTACGCCGCCGCGCACGTCGCGGGGATCGGCGCGTTATGGCTTGCGTATCACGGGCGCGCGAGCCTGGTCGCCAAATACGGCGTTGCGCGGATCGCCGCGGTATTCAAGGAAATGCTTGCCGCCGACGGGCACGCGGGCACGCCGTCGCCGTGGCCGACCCACGCGATGGGCGCGGGCATTGCCAACGCGCAATCGCTCCTCGATGCCAGGCTGCCCGCCACCGCCCACGCCGCCGGCATGGCGGTGCGAGCGGGAGTCCTGGCGTCAGCCGAGAGCGATTTCGATCGGATTGTGTCGTACTTTCCGCGCGCGGAACCTCAACGCGTACGCGCCTGGCTGCTCGCAATGTTCGGCGTGAAGGAGCGCGATCTCGCGCCCACACTCGCGGCGTTCGCGGATGAAATTGTCTTCCATCTCGCTGCCGATCCCAAGGCCTACGCGGCCACGCATGCCGCGCTCGCGGGCCGCCGCGGCGCCGTGGCGGTCCGCCCGGCGAGGCTGCTGCGACGAGCCTCGGCCAGCTTGAAGCGACAGATTGCGTAAAGCGGAATTGACTCGACCAGGAGCGAAGCGATGGCCATCCTTTTCATCCCCAACGATCCCGAAGCGAAAAAATCGCCACCGGCGCGCAAGATCAAGCCGGCGACCGCACGCAAGGCCGGGAGGACTTATTTCGACTTCGGAGCGCTGCCGCAGCAGAAAATGTGGCCGCCCGACAGCGCGGAGTTCCTGGTGTGGCAATGCCGCGAGGCGGTGATGCGTGCGCTCGCCATGTGGGAGAAAATCGCGGGGCCGCTCAGGCATTGGCACGGAAGCACAAAGCGAAAGAAGTTGAAGGTCAATATCGACGAGGGCTCGGACCTCAACGCCTATTACGACCGGGAGTCACTCGGGTACTATCATTTCAAGAGCAAGACCACCAAGGTGCTGCGGCGATTCGCGGCCAGCACCGATGTCGTCTCACACGAGTCCGGACATGCGCTGCTCGACGCAGTCCGGCCGGAGCTCTGGGACAGCAACTTTCCCGAACCCAATGCGTTCCACGAGGCGTTCGGCGACTGCGTCGCGTTGCTCACGGCGCTCGCCGACCTCGAGACGCGCAAGGCCCTGCTCAAGCAGGATCCGACGCTCGCCAAGGGCAACTTCGTCGAGACGCTGATCGAATCGCTGGCGAACGGACTGCGCGATTTCGACCCGACGCACAACGGCGCCAAGCCGCGGCGCGGCCGCAATACCTACCGATGGGTGATACCCAGCACCCTGCCCGACGATGGCGGCCCGGGCGTGCTGATCAACGAGATCCACAGCTTTGGCCAGGTGTTTGTCGGGTGCTTCTACGATGTCATTCGCAATATCTTTGCGCGCTCACCCAGGAAGGACGCGAAAGCACTCTGGGATGCCGCGAGTCGCGCCGGCAGGCTTCTGGTGCGCGCAGCGATCAAGGCGCAGCACACGCCTCGCTTTTACCAGGCCGTGGGTCGCGCCATGTCGCTCGAGGACGACCACCTCTACCACGGCAAGCATCACGACGCCATCCGCGACGCATTCAAGAGGCACGGGATTCTGCTGGGCAGCGCCGCCGTTCTCGCGCCCCGGTCAGCGCTCAAAGGCAAGCCTTCGGCCCGAAGGGGCAAGGCGGCCGCGCCGATGTCAAAGGCGACACTGGACGATCTCAAATCGCGGCTCGGAGTCCCGCCGCGGACGACGTTGCGCGTGCGGATGTTCGATCTGGGCGGTCAACGCGTGGCCGAAGCGAGCCACATGCGCGAGGTATCGCTCAAGGGTCTCAGCCCGAAGCTGGCCAAAGTGATGGCGCTCGGGACGGAGCCGGCGCTCGTCGGCGAGACCAATCGGCATGCCGCAGTGTTCGGCGCTTTGCCGGACAAGCAGGCGACCGAGGACGAGGTGCGGGCTTTCGTAGGCAGCCTCGTGCGGCGCGG
>JBDTXW010000023.1:0-19436 GCA_040005975.1 Betaproteobacteria bacterium
CGCGCCGGCGCCGGTTCTGGTGCACGTCTTCGGCGATGTTGGCCAGATGCGAGAAATAGCTGAACGCGCGGACGACTTCGAGTGTTTGCGCGATCGGCAGCGCATTGAGCAAACCCGAGAGCTCATCTTTGATCGATGCCGCGTTATCGGGGGACGCGCGGCGCAGACCGATAGCCGTTTGCCG
The DNA here is from genome assembly GCA_040005975.1 of Betaproteobacteria bacterium. Taxonomy (GTDB): domain Bacteria; phylum Pseudomonadota; class Gammaproteobacteria; order Burkholderiales; family Casimicrobiaceae; genus PALSA-1003. The sequence goes on from JBDTXW010000023.1 coordinate 185, forward strand.
GATCGACTCGATGCGCGCATAGCCGCTCTCGCCCGTCTGGGCGCGCAGCACGTCGCCGAGCAGGCGTCCCAGAAGGCGGGTGTCTTCCTTCAGTGGCAAATCCTTGTCGGCGGCGGTGTCCATTGCTAAAGCAAACGATCGGGCTTCGACGAGAACACTCGATTGTAATAAGTTTCCAAGGGCGCCCCAATCGATTATTCTGGCTGCATCGAATCAGGCCTCGGCGACGCAACCATGGACACGCCGCATTCGGCACCGCCGAAGCACGCACTGGAAGAACATCGTGCCGCGCTCGCCGGCCGCACGCTGGCCGAGCTGTTCGCGGCGGACGCCGACCGGTTTTCGCGGCTATCGCTGTCCTGGGACCAGTGGCTGGCCGACTGGTCGAAGCAGCACGTGACGCCTGCAGTGATGGATGCCCTTGTCGCGTACGCGCACGAGCGCAACCTGCCGGCATGGATCTCCGGGCTTTTCAGCGGTGAAAAAATAAACCTGTCGGAAGCGCGTCCGGTGCTGCATACGGCGCTGCGGCAGCAGGACGATACGCCGCTGGTCGTCGATGGCAGCGACGTGATCCCGCTGATTCGCACCGCGCAGGGACGTATGCGCGCGCTCACCCTGCAAATCCGCGGGGGATTGCGGCTCGGCGCGACCGGCCGGCCGCTGCGTCATGTCGTTGCGCTTGGTATCGGCGGCTCCGACCTGGGGCCGAAGCTCGTTTGCGACGCGCTGGCACCGCCGCGCAACGCGCGCGGCGACGGCGCCGACGTCAGCTTTGTTTCCAACGTCGATCCCGAGCATCTGACGCGGGCGCTGGCCGGACTCGATCCGGCGACGACGATGTTCATCGTCACGTCGAAGACGTTCGCCACGACCGAAACGCTCGCCAATGCGCATGCGGCGCGCGCGTGGCTGGCGCGGGCGCTCGGCGCCGGCGGGGCGCTTGCCGCGCATTTCGTCGCCATCACCGGCAACGACGAGGCCGCGCGCGCGTTCGGTGTCGCAGGCGCCGACATACTGCCGATCTGGGACTGGGTCGGCGGCCGGTATTCGCTGTGGTCGCCGGTCGGACTGCCGATCGCGATCCGCTGCGGCTGGGACGCGTTCGACGACCTTCTCGCCGGTGCGGAGAGCGTCGACCGCCATTTTCGCGAAGCGCCGCTCGAGGCCAATCTTCCGGTGCTGCTGGCACTGGTCGACTTCTGGAATGCGCGGATGCTCGGGTATCCGCAGCGCATCGTCGTGCCTTATGCCGAGGCGCTCAAGCTGTTGCCGAGTTATCTGCAGCAGCTCACGCTGGAAAGCAACGGCAAGTCCGTGCTGCGCGACGGCGCCCCGGTCGACGGACCGACGGCGCCGGCGCTCTGGGGCGGTCCCGGCACCGACGGCCAGCATGCCTATTTTCAGTGGCTGCACCAGGGCACGTCGACCGCGGCCGTCGAATTCATCGTGCCCGTGCGCGCCGCCCATCCGCTCGGCGAACAGCAGTCGCTGCTGATCGCCAACGCGCTGGCGCAGGCGGAGGCCTTGCTCCGCGGCAAGTCGCTGGCCGAGGCGCGCGCCGAAGTTACGCGCGCGGCAAACGACAACGCGGCTGCCGTGGACGCGCTCGCCGCCAATCGCGTCTGCCCCGGAAACCGCGCCTCGACGATGCTGCTGTTGCCGGAGCTCAATGCGCGGCGGCTGGGCCAGATGATTGCGCTGTTCGAGCACCGGACGTTCGTCGAGGGCGTGCTGCTGGGCATCAATTCGTTCGATCAATGGGGTGTCGAGTTGGGCAAGGCGCTGGCCGGCCCGATGGTCGCCGCGCTGCGGACCGGCGTCGGCCCCCCGGACGCCGATGCGTCAACGCGCGGCCTGGTCGCGTACGTCAATGCGCTGAATCGCCCGCGCTAGGCGTCCCGGTCGCCGCTGGCGGGGCTTCGGCCGGGACCGCGGCGGGAGGCCCCGGCGGCTCGGTACGGTTCGCCTCGGCCCGCGCCATGACGAGACGCTGTGCCAGCTGCCATACCGCCGTCGCGTAGAGTCGGCTGCGGTTGTATCGCGTCAGCACGTACCAGTTGCCGAATACGAGCCAATAGCTCTGGCCGTCGGTTTCTTCGAGCATCAGCAATCCGACAGGGTCGGAGCCGGGATCAGCCGGTAAGACGCCGCTGACGCCATCGCGCGCCCAGGCGTCGAGCGGGCGCCGCTCGCTGACGCCGCCATCGAGCTTGCGCAGCACCGCCTCGCTCGACGCCGGATCGACGTGCGCCGGCGCGAGCACCGGTGCGCCCGGCTGCCAGTCGTGTCGCGCCAGAAAATTAGCGACGCTGCCGATCGCATCGTCGGCGTCGCCGGCCAGATCGATCCGCCCATCGCCGTCATAGTCGATGGCGTAGGCCCGCATGCTGCCCGGCATGAATTGCGGCAAGCCCGATGCGCCCGCGTACGATCCCCTGGGCCCGAGCGGCGAGATGCCCTGGTCGCGGGCGAGCAGCAGGAACTGCTTGAGCTCGTTGCGAAAGAAATCGCTTCGGCGCGGATAGTCGAAGGCGAGCGTCGTCAATGCATCGAACACGCGATAGCTGCCGGCGTTGCGGCCGTAAAACGTCTCGACGCCGATGATCGCGACGATCACTTCGGCCGGAACGCCGAATTGGCGCTCCGCACGCGCAAGCGTCACCGCATTGGCGCGCCAGAATTCGAGCCCGCCGTCGATGCGTTCCCGACTGAGGAATTGCGGCGAGTATTCGTTCCATTTCGGCGGCGAGAGCACCGGGCGCGACATCGCCACGACGATCCTCGGCTGATAGCGCGCATGCGCGAACAGTCGGCCCAGCTCGCGGCGGTCGAATGCGTGCTCGGCGACGAGCTCCGCGATGAATGCGCGCGTCTCCGGGCGCTGGTCATAGCGCAGCGGCGCGGCAGCCTCGCCCGAGCCGGGACCGAGCGCCGTCGCGCCCAGCGCCGCCAGCACGATGAGCGACAACCGGCAAGCGGTGCTCGATGCGGTCGCAATCCTCACGATCATCGCCGTGCGCGCGGCGCACGCGTGGCCGTGTCGGGTTGCTGAGGCAGGATCATCCGCAGCAAATGTTATCATCCGCGCGCCGTCAGCCGGCGCTCCTCATCGGGCGTTTTCGACAGACTCTCGCCGATGCTCTATCCGCTGTTTCGACCGCTGCTGTTCACGCTCGATCCCGAGACCGCGCACGATATTGCGTTCGCCGCGCTCGACGCGGCCGTGGCGTGTGGCGCTGCGCAGCTGGTCGCCCCGCGCGTAGCGGCATCACCGGTCGTCGCGATGGGGCTCACGTTTCCCAACCGGGTCGGGCTCGCCGCCGGGCTGGACAAGAATGCCGCGCATATCGACGGCCTGGCAACGCTGGGTTTCGGATTCATCGAATGCGGCACGGTTACGCCGCGGCCGCAGGCCGGCAACCCGAAGCCGCGGCTATTCCGCCTGCCTGACGCGCAGGCGCTGATCAACCGGCTGGGATTCAACAACGAAGGCGTCGAGCGCTTCCTGGCCAATGTCGCGCGCTCGCGCTTAGGTTCCCAAAGCGGCGCCGTCCTCGGTTTGAACATCGGGCGCAATTTCGACACGCCCAACGAGCGCGCCGTCGACGATTATCTGGCGTGCCTGCGCGCCGTCTACTTAAGCGCCAGCTATGTGACGGTCAACCTTTCCTCGCCGAACACGGCCGGCCTGCGCGAGCTGCAGGACGACGGCGCGCTGCAGCCGCTGCTGGCCGCGCTCAAAGCCGAGCAAGCGGTCCTCGCGCAAAAGCACGGCAAGTACACGCCGCTGGTGGTCAAGATCGCACCCGACCTGTCGGCGCCGGACCTCACCCGGATCGCGAAGACGCTGCGGGTGCAAAAGATCGATGGCGTCATCGCGACGAACACGACCACTGACCACGGCGCGGTCGCTGCGCTGCCGCATGGCGGAGAAAGCGGCGGGCTTTCCGGGGCACCGCTGCGCGAAAAGTCGACAGCCGCCATTCGCGCGCTGGCGCACGCGCTCGACGGCGCGCTACCCATCATCGGCGTCGGGGGCATCATGTCGGGCGAGGATGCACGCGAAAAAATCGCGGCGGGCGCGACGCTGGTGCAGATCTACACCGGCCTGATCTACCGGGGGCCGGAGCTCGTCGTCGAAATCGCCGAGGCGCTGGCCCCGCGCTGATCCGGCGCTACGCGGGCTGCGCCGCGACGGCGCTGTCGTCGGCGAACTTTTCTTCCAGCGTCGCCATCATGCTGGTGAAAGCGCGATCGACCAGCGGTTCGGCCTCGACCAGGCGCGCGCGATCGTTGCGGAAACGCTCGGCCAGCTCGTCGGCGGACAGCGACACCGCTTTCTGTCCCTGGCGATTGGTGAACAGATAAGTGCCGCGCAGTGGGCTCACCCAGGCGAGCTTGGCGAACGCGAGCTGACCGTCCTCGCCTTCGAACTCGACCCACATGCCGCGTTCGAGCGTCGCGGCGATTTCTGCAAAGCGGTCCTGCGGGACCTCGGGCGGCGGCTCGGGCGGCGGCGGCGCTGGGGTCGGCGCCATCGCTTCGGCGAGCTTGCGAGCTTTGGCGGCGGTCTCCACGTCGCCCTTGGCCGTGGCCTCGACGGCCGCGGCGGCGGCTGCTTCGGCGACCGCGGTCGTCGGCATCGGCGCCAACGCCAGACTCGGCTTGACCGCGGCAGCGTGCGCCTCGACCAGGTTGGTCATGAACTGCTCGCGCCCGCCGGGTTCCCACGCGATGTTGACCAGTCCGCCTTGTAGGCGCTTGAGCAGATTGCGCAGCATCGCGACGAGCCTCTTGCGCTCCTCGGTCTCGCGCTTGGGCTGCACGCTCCAGATCAGGTCATCCAGCGTCGACAGGCCCGATGTCCAGCCTTCGCTGTTCTCGCCTTCGCGCAGATAGCGCTGCGTCAGCGCCTCCATCCACTGATGGCGGAGGAACAGCGCCAGAAACGTCGGCGTCGGATGCTGGCGCAGCCGCAGCTCGACTTCGGCGCTGGCGACCGACTGCGCGATTTCCAGTCGGTCACGCTGATCGATCTCCTCGGCGGTCGATTGGATATGCGCCGCGGCCGACTTGTCTTCGTCATCCAGGAACTTCTCGAGGTCGGCGCGCAGCTCGTCGAACAGTCCGATGTCGTCGGAAAACTCCTCGAGGACGCGGTGCACGATCGCTTCGATTTTTCGGTATAGCGGGTCGCCGTGCCCCATCGTCGGCGCCCAGCCGATGCCGGCACGGGAGAGCGCGTTGACCAGCAGGCGCGACGGGTGCGACTTCTTCGAGAAGAACGCGCCATCGAGCATTGCCGCGCGCAGCACCGGCATCTGCATCCGGCCGATCAGCGCCTTGATGCCGTCGGGCAGGTCCTTGGTCTCGAAGATGAAATCGAACAGCATCGCAACCAGCTCGATCGTCATCGCCTCGAGCTGATTGGCCTTGGCACCGAGCGGCGACTCCTGCAGGTCGTGCAGGACGTTGTGCATGTCCTGCTGCAGGCCGGCAAGCTGGAACGAAACGCCGCCGTAGTTCATGTTGGTTTCGCCGTGCTGCAAGCGAGCCAGCGCGTCGCCCAGTTCCGGCGTGACGAGGATGCGCGGCCCACCGAACGGGCCGACGGCGGGCTGCCCCTGCTGGGCCGCGCCCGCGGCGCTATTGGCCATCATGCCCAGTGCGCTGGCCAGCGCGCCCATCGACAGCGGCTGGCCCTCCTGTCCTGCGCGCGAGGGGCCGGCAGCGGGCACCTGTATTCCGCCCGGCGGCAGACCTGCCGGCATCGGCGCACCCGCCTGCTGGCCCATGCGAGCGCTGACGAAGCGCTGCAGCATCGCCATCAGATCGATCTCGCCGCTGCCCTGGGGCGGCGGGGCTGCCGGCTCGCCGGGACCCTTGCCGTCGCCACCCCGGCCGGCATGGCCGCCCGAGCTACGATGCATCGCGCCAGGCCGCGATTGCGGCACAACGTTCATGCCTTCGAGATGACGGTTCACATCCGCGTAGATCGCGGCGATGTCGCCGAACGATGTCTGGTTCAGCTCCTTGAGTATCGCAAGCTTGATGCGTTGGTCGGCCTTGAGCTGATGCAGCGCCTCGGTAAACGCGGCGACGATCGTCGTCGGCGCCAGCGGATTCGCCGCCGTCTCCAGGTTGGGCTCCCCCATCAGATAGCCGACGCCGCGGTTGAGCTCGCGCAGCTCTTCCTGGCAGGCGTTCTCGACGACCCGTATGATGTTTCCCGACAGCACCGATTCATCCATCGCATCGGTATCGATCAGCGTCAGCTTCTTCGCATCGACAGCCGAGAAGTCGGCTTTGAGGTGCCCCTTGCCGCTGATGCGCTCGTCGACCAGATGCCGCAGGTGGCGCTCGAAGTCGGCCATCAGGTTGGCCCGCTCCTCGGTGAGCACTTCGCGCGCATCGAGAAAAACCGACTGGTCCTCGCGCACATCGGAGCGCTCGGCTCGCGCCATCAGCAGGTCGCCAACCCGGTCGAGCATCGACGTGAACGACAGCAGCAGACGATGGATTGCGAGGTCCCGGCAGTCGCCGAGTATCCTGGCCATGTCCCTGGGCACCGGGCGCCGGGCGGTCCGGTCTCCGGAGGTCGTTGTCGCGCTCACGCGTTCGGTCCTCGTTGGCCGTGCGCGGGTCGCGTTGGCGTTGGCCGCGATCCAAAGCGCTTTCGCGCCTCCCCCCGGCTACCCCCTTGGCTTTGCCCGCAACAACGGCAAGTTACTGTAGCACGGGGCGTTTACAGTCGCCAATGCAAAAACTGCCATCTATCGACGAATAAGGTCCGCCCAGGCCTTTTCCAGACGTTTGTATGACACCGGGAAAGGGGTGCGCAGCTCCTGGGCAAACAGGGAAACCTTCAATTCCTCCAGCAGCCAGCGAAACGCTTCCAATGCCGGCTCGATGCGCTGGGCGCCCCGGTCGGCTTCGGCCCGCGCCCGGTACCGATCCCAGAGCGCGGCAACGGTTTGGGCGTGTTTCGCGTCGCGGCCGGGATCGATCGCGGCTTTGACAAGCCTTCGGTCCAACGCCTGCAGGTAGCGCGGCAAGTGGCCGAGTTGCGGCCACGGCGTGGCCGAAAAGAAACCCGGATAGACGAGCGCGGCGCGTTGCGCTCGCACATCGGCGCCGAGCCGCGCCTGCGACGCCGGCAGCGCCGCCAGCCGCTGCGACAGCGTGTGGTAATCGGCCGCGATCGCGGCCAGCATCCGGAATGCGCCTTCGACGACTGCGGGAAGTCTCGCGCGGGCACGCTTGACCTGTTCGGCGAATGCGCGCTCCGAGCGCGGCAGGGGATCTTCGCCGATGAACGCCCGATCACCGACCGCAGCGAGCGCGTCGGCGAGCAGCGTATCGGTGGGAATCGCGGTCTTGAGCGTCAGCGCGGCGCCGACGAATCCCGGAGGATTCTTCTCCCAGCGCTGCAGGGCGTCCTTCAGTTGCTGCCGGATCAGGCGCACGACCGCGATGCGGGTCGAGCGCTCCGCCGACTCGCGCGTGTCGTACAGACGCAACGCCGCGCTGTCGCCGTCGACGACCAGCGCAGGATAGCCGGTCAGGCGGCGGCCCCCGCGCTCGATGCCAAGCGTCTCGGGCAGATCGCCGAAGTCCCAGGTCCGGATACCGGTTCGCTCGAACGCGGGTTCAGCGGCGGAAAAACTGAGCTGCGCGGCTTCGCCCAGCTGGGCGCGGAGCTCTGCCAGATCGCGGCCTTGCGCAAGCTCCTTGGCTGCCGCGTCGACGATGCGGACGTTGACCTTGAGATGCGGCGGGTGGTCCGCGCCCGCCCAGACATCGGGGGGCAGCGCTTCGCCCAGGCGTGCGCCGAGGAAAGCGCGGAGCGCGTCGGCGACATCGATGTCGGGCGGGTCCCGCTCGATCGACTCCAGAAACGCGGTCACGACTTCGGCTGCCGGCGTCACGCGGTTGCGCCATGCCTTGGGCAGCGCCTTCAGATACCAGCCGAGCTTTTCCCGGATCATGCCCGGCACGAGCCACGACAGCCTTGCCGCGGCGATCTGGTTCAGCAACGCCAGCGGCACCGTCAGCGTTAGTCCATCGAGCAGATGCCCGGGCGAAAAACGATAGGCCAGCGGCAACGGCGTTCCGGCCATCAGCATCGTTTCAGGGTATTGCTCCTCGGTGACGCCGGCCGCGGCATGCCGCATCAGCGCCTCGCGCGTCATGTAGAGCAGCCGCGGCGCCGTGACTTCAGCGCCGCCGCGCCAGCGCTCGAATGCTGCGGTCGAATGGATGCCCGTCGGGACGCGCGTCGCGTAGAACGCATAGAGCGCCTCGTCGTCGACCAGCACGTCCTGCCGCCGCGCCTTGTGCTCGAGCTCGGCGATCGACGCGATCAGCTGCCGGTTGTGCGCAAGGAAGGCGCCCTTGGTGGCGAGCTCGCCAGTGACCAGCGCTTCGCGCAGAAATACCTCGCGCGCAGCCTCGGGATCGATGGCGCCGAATGAGACGCGCCGGCGCGGCACCAGCGTTAGACCGTACAGCGCAACGCGCTCGGCGGCGACGACCTCGCCCCGCGCCCGATCCCACTGCGGATCGAAGTAACTGCGCTCGAGCAGCGGCCCGGCGGCGTGCTCGATCCATTCCGGCTCGATCCGCGCAGCGCAGCGCGCGTACAAGCGCGTCGTGTCGGTCAGCTCCGCCGCGAGCACCCATTTGGCGCCTTTCCTGGCGATGCCTGAGCCGGGATGCAGGAAGAACTTGAGCCCGCGTGTGCCCAGGTAGTGCTCGTCGGCGTCGGCGCGGGTCCCGACATTCGACAGCAGCCCGGCGAGCAGTGCGCGATGGATCGACTCGTAACCGGCGGCCGCTACCGTGTCGGGCAACGCCTCGGTCCAGCGCCAGCCGAGCTCGGCTACCTGCTCGGCGAGCTGTCGGTGCAAGTCGCGCCATTCGCGCAGCCGCAGATACGAAACGTAGTGCGCCCGGCAGTGCTCGACCAGCAGGCGATGCGAGAGCTTCGCCGCCAGCGCGTCGGCGAAAAACTGCCAGAGCGCAAGGAGGCTCAGGAAGTCCGAGCGTTCGTCGCGGAAGCGCAGATGCGCCTGGTCGGCGGCCTGCCGCTTTTCCAGCGGCCGCTCCCGCGGATCGGGCACCGCCAGCGCACTGGCGATCACCAGCATCGCAGCCATTTGGCCGTCTTTCGCGGCGAGCAGCATGCGGCCGATGCGCGGATCGACGGGCAGCGCGGCAAGGTCGCGGCCGAGCGGGGTAAGCCGGCGCTCCGCATCGACGGCGCCCAGCTCCTCCAGCAGCTGATAGCCGTCGGCGATCGCGCGCGGGCTCGGGCGTTCGAGAAATGGAAACGCATCGACTGCCGCCAAGTCGAGCGCAGCCATGCGCAGGATGACGGCGGCCAGCGAAGAACGCAGAATTTCCGGCTCGGTGTATTTCGGGCGCGCCGCAAAATCGTCGGCGTCGTACAGGCGCACGCAGACGCCGGCGGCGACGCGGCCGCAGCGTCCCGCCCGCTGATCGGCCGCCGCCTGCGCAATCTTTTCTATCTGCAGCAGCGTCACCTTGTTGCGCAGCGAATAGCGCTTGACGCGGGCGAGCCCCGGGTCGATCACATAACGTATGCCCGGGACCGTCAGCGAAGTCTCCGCGACATTGGTCGCGAGCACGATGCGGCGGCCGCCGCTCCGGCTGAATACGCGCTGCTGCTGCTCGACCGACAGCCGCGCGTACAGCGGCAGGACCTCCACCGTGCGCGCGTACGGGCGGCGCGCAAGGCTCTTGGTCAGCAAGTCGGAGGTCTCGCGGATTTCGCGTTCGCCGGGCAGGAACACCAGGATGTCGCCGGGACCTTCGCGCCACAGGTCCTCCACCGTGGCGACGATCGCCTCTTCGAGCTCCTCCTCGTCGTCGGCCTCGTCGGCCGACCCGCCGCCGAGAGGCCGATAGCGCACTTCGACCGGATAGCTTCGGCCCGACACCTCGAGCACCGGCGCAGGCCGGCCATCGGCGCCGAAGTGCCGGGCGAAGCGCTGCGCGTCCAAGGTCGCCGACGTCACAACGAGCTTCAGATCGGGCCGCTGCGGCAGCAGCTGCTTGAGATAGCCGAGCAGGAAATCGATGTTGAGGCTGCGCTCGTGCGCCTCGTCGATGATGATCGTGTCGTAAGCCGCGAGCGAGCGGTCGGACTGCGTCTCGGCAAGCAGGATGCCGTCAGTCATCAGCTTGATGTAGGCGTCGGGGCGGGTGTGGTCGGTGAAGCGAACCTTGTAGCCGACCGCGGCCCCAAGCTCGGTGCCCAGCTCGTCGGCGATGCGCGTGGCTACACTGCGCGCGGCAATACGCCGCGGCTGCGTATGTCCGATCAAGCCGCGCGCGCCGCGTCCGAGCTCGAGACAGATCTTCGGAATCTGCGTCGTCTTGCCGGATCCCGTCTCGCCGCAGACGATGACGACCTGATGCGCGCCGATCGCCGCAGCGATCCGGCCGCGCTCCGCGGATACCGGCAGGTCCGGCGGATAGGAAATCACCGGCCGGCCCGCGGCGCGGCGAGCCACCTTGTCGATCGAGGCGGCGATCGCTTTTTCCAGCCGCTGCAGCTCGGCCGCGGAGGCGCCGCGTCCGAGGCGGTCGATCCTGCGGCCGAGCGCAATCCCGTCGGCGGCCATGCCTTCGGCAAGTTGCCGTCGCAGCGCCGCGATCCGGTCCGGCGCCCCGGGTAGGTCCGACGCGAGCGGCCCGGCGGGCTTGCGCGGCGGATTCAATGGCAGGCTACGGCGTTCGGGGCGATGCGGCGGCCCGGCAGGTTTATCATGGCCTTTTCGGAAGCCTTGGGGAGACGGACATGCTGCGCCTGATCACTGTCGCGTTCACGCTGGCCGCGCTGGCGGCCGCCGGGGTAGTCACGCCCGCGTCGGGCAAGACCTTGCGCTGGGCGGGACGCGGCGACATGCAGACGACCGATCCGCACTCGCAGAACGAGAACCTGACCAACAACATCAACATTCTCATCTACGAGCCGCTGCTCATTCGCGACAAGACGCTCAAGCTCCTGCCTGCGCTGGCGACGTCGTGGGAGAAACTCAATCCCACGACCTGGCGGTTCAGGCTGCGGCCCGGCGTCAAGTTCCACGACGGCACGCCATTTACCGCCGACGACGTCGTTTTCTCGTTCGAGCGCGCGCGCGCCGACAGCTCGCAGCTTCGCGTCTACGCCAACGCGTCGGGCATTCCGAAGAAAGTCGACGAGCTGACGGTCGATTTCACGACCACCGGCCCGAACCCGATCGAGCTCGAGCACATCAACACCATCAACATCATGAGCCGCGCATGGTGCGAAAAGAATCGCGCGACCAAGCCGCAGAACTACACCCAGAAAGAGGACATGATCACCGCGCACCAGGCCAACGGCACCGGCCCCTACGCGCTCAAGTCGCGCGAGCCGGACATCAAGACGGTGCTGACCAAGAACCCCAACTGGTGGGGGCTCAAGGAGGGGCGGTTCGAGGGCAACGCCGACGAAGTGATCTATCTGCCGATCGTTTCCGATGCGACCCGGGTCGCGGCTCTGCTTTCGGGCGAAGTCGATCTGATCAACGATCCTCCGCCGCAGGACGTGCCGCGCCTCAAGCAGGATCCGAACATCAAGGTGCTCGAAGGCGTCGAGAACCGCATCGTGTTCATCGGCATGGATCAGAAGCGCGACGAGCTTCTCTATTCCAGCGTCAAGGGAAAGAATCCGTTCAAGGACAGGCGCGTGCGGCAGGCGTTGTACCAGGCGATCGATATCGAGGCGATAAGGACCACGACGATGCGCGGCCTGTCGCAACCGTCGGGCCTCCTGCTGCCCGCGCCCGCGCAATCGACGCCCGAGCTCGAGAAGCGCCTGCCGTACGACAAGGCGAAGGCGAAGCAGCTTCTGACCGAAGCCGGCTATCCGAACGGCTTCGAAGTCACGCTCGATTGCCCGAACAACCGATATGTCAACGACGAAAAGATCTGCCAGGCGCTGGCTGCGATGTGGGCGCAGATCGGCGTGGCAATCAAGGTCAATGCGATGCCGCGGGCGAACTATTTTCCGAAGCTCGAGAAGACCGACACCAGCATGTACATGCTGGGCTGGGGCGGTGGCACGACCGACGCGATATTCATCCTGCAGCCGGTGCTGGCGACCTATACCGGCAAGGGCGACGGCGACTACAACTACGGTCGTTACACCAATCCCAAGCTCGACGCGCTGATCGCCAAGCTCAAGGTGAACATGGATCCCGAAGAACGCCTGGGCGAGATCCACGACGCGCTGGCCGCGCACAACGCCGAGATCAATCATCTGCCGCTGCATCGCCAGGTGATACCGTGGGCGACGCGCAAGAACGTCACCGCGGTGCATCGCGCCGACAACCAGGTGATGCCGTACTGGGTGAAAGTCGAATAGCGCGCTCGAGGCCCGCTCATCCGGCTGCCGGGGCTGCGGCCGCGACAGGCGTATTCACGCGCAGCAGATAGCGCGTGATCGCCCAGGCGACCGCCAGGGTCGCAGCGATTTCCAGCGCCGCGTAAAAGGCGCCGGCGGCGGTGCCCTTGAGCAGTGCGTTGCCGATGATCCGCACGATCGCGTTCGCGGCGACGAACGCCGGTACCAGCCGAAGATCGTAGCGCAGCACGGTGGCGAAGAGCAGCGTATAGAGCGCGCCGCCGACCAGCCCGGCCACGACAACCGCCGTCCAGTCGTCCGCCCGCAGCGACGCCACGGCCGCGGTCGCGACCGTCAGCGCCACGTAGACCAGCCAGCGCCGACGCCGCCAGCCATCAGTCCAGCGCTCCAGCCAGTGCAGTGCGATGATCGTCACCGCGACACCGAGGACCGGCGCGGCAACCGATCTGGCCAGCGCATCGACCCAAGGCAGCCACGCATTCTCGATCGTGTAGCGCGCCAATCGCGGGAAGTCCTGCGTCGCCGCCGCGCCGGCAAGGCCTTCGACGCCGGCGACGAAAAAGCCCGCGCTCGCACCGCGCAGCCATAAGCGCCCGATGCCGATGTCCGGCGCCGAATGCTCGCGTGCTTCCCAGACGGCGACGCCAGCAAGGAGGCTCGCGAGCAACGTCAACGGAACCAGCGAGAATGCAATGCCCGCGGCGGCCAGCGCGATTTGCGGCGCCAGCGGCTCGGCGGTCTTGAGCTGCATCGCGACTGCGGGCCATGAATTGATGCCGGTCACCAGCGTCGACGCGCCGACTGCACCGAGCGCGAGCCAGAATGCACGTCTGTCGAAATGCCCGCGGCTCCACGCGATGATCGTCGCGATGATCGCCGCGAATCCCGCCGCGATCAGCGCCAGCCTGATGGCGTTTTGCACGAGTCTCAGCCGTCCCGCACGCAAGCGTTCGGCGCGCTGCCAGGTCTCGGGAACGAAGACGTAACGCCCGGAGCCCGCGATCTCGTCGCCGGCGATCGCGACGATCACGCGCGCCTCGCCGCCCTTGCCGACGTCGACCGATGGATCGGTGTACGTGAACTGCCAATCGGCCCGCGAAGGGCGCTCCTGCTGCTCGGCCGACACCTCGCGCAATGCGGCGGGATCGAGCCCGAAGCGCCGCCGGATCTCCTCCTGGGACAGCGTCCGCGCCTGTTCCCGGGAAAGCCGCGCGCCTGCCTGCTTTTCCGGAAGCTGATGGCGCACCTGGCGGACCTTGCCGTCGCCCGCCACGGTCACACGCCATTCCTCGGCACGGTCCGCGACATCGCCGCCGTCGAAGCGCGCATAACGCACATCCCACAACGGAGGCGCGAGCCAGTTGCCGATCAGCTTTTCGTACGTATCGCGCCCTGCTTCGCGCCAGACGAACTTGTGCCATTGCGCTGCTCCCGCGTCATCGGCGACGAGTCGCGTGATCGCAAAACGCTTCCAGCCGTCGGAAGCTTTCACCCCGCGTTGCTCGATCGCGGCGTCGGCGCTGGCTTCGGCTTGCGCCCGATCGATCAGGAGCGGCGGCGTGTCGCGCTGCAAGCTGCCGCTCGCCGCTATCGCCACCAACCCAGCAAGGCCGAGCAGCGGAAGCGCGCGCTGCACGCGCGCGGTCCACACGCCGGCTGCGGCGCGGCCGCGCAACAGTGCGGCAGCCTCCGGCACAGCGGTCGGCTGCCACGCCCGGTTGCGCAAGGGCTCGGGGAGCGCGACCCACTTGCCTTCGCGGAAGCGGCGCGCCAGCACGACCGCCAGCGGAATAAGTCCCGCCGCGATCACCAGCGCCTGGTTGATCGTGCTGCCCTCTCCCTCGATCAAAAACACCGGAATCGACATCAGCGCGAGGTCGAACAGTGCGTGCAGGATGACCGTGGGCAAGAGCCCGAAGCGGACGAAGATCAGTCCCCAGACGAAGGCCGGGCCGGCGAGCTCGACCAGGCGCGAGTACGACGGAAAGCCCGGGTAATTGGCGTGCGCTGCGCCGAAAACGAGCGCCTGCAGGACGAGCGCGATGGCGATCAGCAGTCGACGATGGCCGAAATGACTTCCGAGTAGCGCGGCGATCGACAAGGGCACCGCACGGAACAGGCATTCCTCCATGAACCCGGCTTGCAGCGCCATGCCGATCGGCGCCAGCGCCGGCAGCGCGCTGCCCAGGACGTTGGGATCGGTCAGCGTTTCCGACGGCTGCCACCAGCCGAAATAGCGATTGGTCACGAAATAGAAGGCGGCGATCAGCGCGAGCTCGATCGGCACCGCAAGGTAGCCGGCGGCAGTCCGGCCAAGCACCGCCGGCGACGGCGCGGCCGCGCGCGACCACAGCCGCCACAGTTGCGGGTGCCCGGGAAACGCGCGGCGAGACAGGCTCTCCGCCGCCATGAAGATCAGGCCCAACGCGAGACCACCTCCGACAAATAGGAGCATCGCGAACGCGAATTGCTGGCCCCAGAAAACCCACACCGGCTGCGCCGTGTCGAAACCGAACCAGGCCTGCGGCGCGTTGGCGACCAGTGCGAGTGCGTTCAGGCCGGCGACGATCGCCCCGGCGACGAGCGCAGGCCGCCAGATCAATGCGCGCCGACGCAGCAGCCACAACACGCCGAGCACGCAGCCGCCGATGCCATAGAGCACACCGGCCGAAATGCCGGCGACCTCCGCGATCGCGTTGTTGGCGAAACGCATTTCCTGGAATCGCCGCTCGAACGCTTCGGGGATGTAAACCAGATGGGTAAGCTCGACCAGCCGGTCGCCGGCCACGCCCAGCCGCATCCGGTAGCGGCCGTCGCCGAGCTGCTCGTGCTCGCGCTCGTAGACGAAGCTGTGGTTGATCCGCCCGTTGGGCAGTTGGGTTTGCGAGTGCTCGAGCAGCTTGTACGGCGCGAAGTCGACCTCCCAGTCGGTGCGCGCGCGCGTTTCGGCGATCGCTCGCGCCGCCGCCGCATCCAGCGCAGCCCCCGGTTCGCTCTCCGGTACCGTGCGCGTGAATCCGTAGGGGACGCCGTCCGGGCGAAAGCGCAGGCGCACCTCGGCAGTCTCACCGGGCTTGAACAGCCGCACCTCCCACCAGTAGGGCGAATAGATGTTGCCATTGATCATCGCGGCGAACGCGGGCTTGCCGCCCGCCGCCAGCTCGACGAAGTTCTGGGTGTCGCCGTCGTGTGCAAACACCGCTGCACGCTGCGAAGTGGGCGGTGCGAGCTCGAGGCGGTCGGAAATCGTCGCGGCCTGCGCCAGCGCCTCGCCGCGCGTCATCTTGACGTCGAGGTTGATCAGCGGCAGCGCCTCGGGAAAATAGCGCCAGGCAAATACGCCCGACAAGGCGGAGATGACGGCGAAGGCGATCCAGAACGCGGGCTTGCGGGTGATTCCGTTCATCGCTGCTTATTTCTCGCTACCGTAAAGGGCAACGCCGCGCGGGCATCGCCCGCAGCGTGCTCAACTGCGGACCTCGATCACGCCGCGCACGGCGAGATCGGTGAGCGCCGCGTCCGACAGGCCCAGTCGCGCCGACAGCACGGCGCGAGTGTGCTCGCCGAGCAACGGCGGTGCCCGAGTATACGTGACCGGTGTCGCCGAGAACTTCAGCGGATTGCCGACTTGCGGGACCGTGCCGGCGAGCGGGTGCGGCATGTCGACGCGCATGCCGCGCGCGATGACCTGCGGATCAGCAAAGACCTGGTCGAGTCGGTTGATCGGGCCGCAGGGTACGCCGGCAGCCTCCAGCGCCGCCAGCCAATCGTGCTGCGGCCGGGTGCGCATCAGCTCGGCGATGCGCGGCACGACGACGTCGCGGTGGCGCACGCGCTCGCTGTTGGTTGCAAAGCGCGCGTCATCCAGCCACGCGGTCCGGCCGGCCACCTCGCAAAAGCGCGCGAACTGCCCATCGTTGCCGACGGCGAGTATCAGCGGAGCGTCGGCGCAGTCGAACACCTGATAGGGCACGATGTTCTGATGGGCGTTGCCCGCGCGCCCCGGCGGCGAGCCGGTGATCAGATAGTTCATGTCGAGCGAGGCCATCATTGCGACTTGCGCATCGAGCAGCGCGGTGTCGATATATTGTCCGATGCCGGCGACGGCGCGATGCGCGATCGCAGCCAGAATCGCCGTCGTCGCGTACATGCCGGTCATCAGGTCGGCGATGGCGATGCCCGCCTTCTGCGGTCCGCCGCCCGGCCGATCGTCGCGCTCGCCGGTGACGCTCATGAAACCACCGATGCCCTGAATGATGAAGTCGTAACCGGCGCGCTCGGCGTACGGGCCCGTCTGTCCGAACCCGGTGATCGAGCAATAGACCAGCCGCGGATTGATCGGGGCAAGCGTTGCATAGTCGAGACCGTAGCGCGCCAGCGCGCCGACCTTGAAATTCTCGACGACGATGTCAGTCTTACCGCAGAGGTCGCGCACGATGCGCCGGCCGTCGACCGACGTGAAGTCCACCGCGACCGACTGCTTACCGCGATTGCAGCCCAGATAGTAGGCGGCTTCGGCGGTGTCCCGCCCTTGCCTGTCCTTCAGAAACGGTGGCCCCCAGCGGCGCGTGTCGTCACCGCCGCCAGGCTTTTCGATCTTGATGACCTCGGCGCCCAGGTCGGCCAGCAGTTGCGTGCACCACGGACCGGCGAGCACGCGCGAAAGATCGACGACGGTGAGGTGTGAGAGAGGACCTGGCACGGGCGGCGTAGATTGCGCGATGAGCG
Organism: Betaproteobacteria bacterium; assembly: GCA_040005975.1. Lineage (GTDB taxonomy): Bacteria > Pseudomonadota > Gammaproteobacteria > Burkholderiales > Casimicrobiaceae > PALSA-1003. The sequence continues at coordinate 17,331 of JBDTXW010000023.1, forward strand.
CGGCGCCTCGCGCGCCGCCACATTCTAGCCGAATCGACGCGACCCGCGCCCTATTCCGGCAAGCCCGCCTTGCGCCAGCCCGGTACGAATCGAGTCCGAATCTCTTCGTTCCACACCGGGCTATTGGAAAACTGCTTGGCCAAGAGACGCGAAATCGTGAAATCAGGCCTGCGCTTCATCGCCTCGGCCTTAGCGGCGGAAGCCCTGGCCATGTCGCCGGTTTGTGCGTAAGCAGCCGTCAGGTCGAGGTAAACCCAATAGTCGTTCCCCTCCGCCACCGCACGCTCGCAGTCCGAGAGCGCCTGCTCGTATTGGCCCAGATGGATGTGCGCGTGGCAGGTATTGAACAGGAGGCCCGGATCGGGCGCGCCCAGCATCGCGTTGCGTTTCGCAATCGCCTGCAAGGCTTCCGCCGACCGGCCCGACATGATGTAAAGCCCGGACCGCGTCAGGAAGCGCGACGGGTCGAGCGCGAGCGCGCGATCGCTGGCCTCGAACGCTGCCCGCCACTGCCATTGCACCTGAAGCGCGTCCACGCGCGCTATCCAGGCACTGGGGTCGCGGTCGTCGAGCGCGATGGCGCGCCGCGAGTCGCGATCCATTTCCGCGAGCAGCCGCTCGTTCCGCCCCGCGGCAAGGTCGTTTTCGTGCTCCGAGATCAACGTATACATGTGGCCGATCCAGGCCGAGACCAGCTTGGGATCGCGCTCGATGGCCTCCTCGTAAAGCTTGCGCGCGGCCCGCGTCGAAGCGAGGTCCTCCTCCGTGAAAATGGCATTCGCGCGCGCGACGAGACTCTGTGCGTCGGTGGCGCCGGCCGGCTCGGCGGCGATGCGCCGGCCCTCGGCGTTTTGGAACATGACACGTGTCGCCGCGGTTACGCGCGCGACGAGCAACTCCTGATCCTCCGTCTCCCGCGCTCGCGCGATCGCGCGCCGCTCGCTCGCGAGCTGCTTGCCCGTCGTGCCGTCGATCAGCCGCGCCGTCGCGGCGATGTCATCACCGGCCCCGCGCAATTCGCCTGCCACGAGATAACGAACGTTGGCATCCCGCGCCAGCGCTCGTTGGTCGAGCGGCTTGCCTTTCTCGACGGTCGCAGGATTGGGCGCCACGACATTCGCATCGCGCACGCTGTTGGCGAGCGCGCGCGCGACGTCGCTCGATAGCGAATCGGCTAGCGCGCCGAGCTGCGTGTCGCCGGCCGGCGCACTGAACGGAAGCACCATGATCGACCGCGGCGGCGGTCCGGCAACCATGGCGACCGACGGCAAGGGCGCCTGACGCTGGGTCCAATGCCAGATTCCAACACCGATGGCAGCGAGCAGCGCCACAGCGCCTGCCGTCATCGCCGCGCGCCGAGTGCCGAACCGGCCCTTGGTTGCGGTGGCCGTCGCCTCCGCAGCCGCTTTCGCACCGGCGCCCTTTCCGAGCGCGACTCGGTAGACACGGATCGGCTTCGAGATGTTCTTGACCTGCTGCGGGCCGACGTCGACGAACTCGACACCGAGATCTTCGTGGACCTGTTCCCACACCGCGGAGGCGACGCAGATGCCCCCGGGCTCGGCCATCGCTTCCAGTCGCGCTGCCACGTTCACTCCGTCGCCGGCGATATCGTCGCCCTCGACAATGATGTCACCCAAATTGATGCCGACCCTGAACTGGATGCGCTCTTCAGGCGCTACGTAGAGATTGCGCGCGCCCATCTCGCGCTGTATCTCCACGGCGCAGCGCAGCGCGGAGGTCGCGCTGGGGAATTCGATCAGCGTTCCGTCACCGGACGTGTGAACGGTCCGCCCGCCGTGCGCGGCGATCTTGGGATCGATCAGCTGTTCACGCAGTTCGCGCAGCCGCGCGTGCGTGCCCGCTTCGTCGTGCTCCATCAGCCGCGAGTAGCCGACGACGTCGGCGAACACCACTGCAACGAGCTTCCGGACGACCGGCACGTTTCACCCCTTCATCGGGCCACTCGACACCCGGCCACGCGGCCCCCATACCGCCACCGTCGATTCGCGCACGTAACTCAATCGACAGCCTTGACCAGCTCCTCGACGACCTTCTTGGCGTCGCCGAACACCATCATCGTCTTGTCCATGTAGAACAGCGGAT
>JBDTXW010000024.1:0-19431 GCA_040005975.1 Betaproteobacteria bacterium
GCGCCTGCAAGCCGACGACGACGCGCACGTCGTGCTCGGTACGCTGCCGCGGCGCACGCGGCGCGTAGGCGAGAGCGTCGGGGCCGTATAGTGCCGCCAGCCGCATCAACAGGAGTTTCTGCTCTCGTGCCGGCAGATCGCCGTTGAGCGGCGTATCGTCGTCCTGGTCCGGCAGGCAGCGCATACGCTCGACGATCTTCGCGTACACCGGCGACGCATCGAGGTCGAGCGCGCGCCCGCCGGCGCGCGGCCGGTCGCCGCGGCGCAGCCCGTGCGTGCCCGACAGGTCGACCAGAAAATTGGCGTCGGTGCCGTGCTGGGCCACCAGCGTCACCGCGCCGACCCAGTCTTCGAGCGCGCGCGACACCCACTCGACCTGGTCAGGCGTGAAGCTGCCGCTGTCCAGGCGCATCAGAAGCAAGGTCGCGACGTACTCCTGCTCCTGCGTCTTGTCCGGGCGGCGGAACCCGGCGGCGCCGGGTTCGCGATGCCATCCGCGCGTGCGGGCAAATTCGTACAGCTCGTGGACTTCGCGCCATTGCGCGGGGATCCAGTGCCCGTAGCGAAACAGCCGGAACTTGCCGTCCAGGCCCTTGTAATGCGCAAGCCGAAGCAGGATCTTCGGCAGGACCGCCTTCCACTGCTTGTCTTCGCGCCCGCCATAGCCGCTCTTGACGGCGGCCTCGTACGCCGCGACGAATGCCTTCACCAGGTCGAACACCGCATGCCACAGCCGTGTCTCGACACTGGTCGAACGCTGGTAGTTGACCGTGTACTGCTCGGTCAGCTCGACGATCACCGCCTCGAAGCGCTTGTCGATCGACAGCAACGCCTCGGCGTGCGCCGGGCCGATCGCGCGGCGTCCGCCGGGAAACGAGGTGACCAGGTCGAGCGCCTCGTGCTGCATCTGCAGCGCGTCGGTGCCAGGCAGGCTCGCGATCCAGCGGGCGGCGGCGGTCGGATTGCGCAATGGATCGCGCAGTGACCGTCTCCAGGTCGCGACTCTTTCCCGTACGCTGCGTTTGGGCAAGGGGCTCCCGCCGCGCCTAGAGGTTCGGCCCGGATGGCGACTGCGCCCGCCATGAACCGTCGAGTCGATGCGTGCGGCCTGCCACTAATTTCCCGCGACGGCCATCGCGCCGATCATGATCGATCCGCAGTGGCGTGATCCACGGCGATCGACATCGTTGCCGATAGCCGTGATGTCCCGGTACATGCGGGTCAGATTTCCGGCGATCGTGATTTCCTCGACGGGGTACGCGATCTCGCCGCCCTCGACCCAGTAGCCGGCCGCCCCGCGCGAGTAATCGCCGGTGACCGGATTGACGCCCTGCCCCAGGAGCTCGGTGACCAACAGGCCGCGGTCCATTCGCCGCAGTAGCGCGGGCAGATCGTCGTCGCTGTGACTGACGATCAGGTTGTGGTTGCCGCCGGCATTGGCGGTCGATTGCATGCCCAGTTTCCGCGCCGAGTAGCTGCCGAGGAAATATCCCTGCACGACGCCGTCCGCGACGACGTCGCGCGCGCGCGTCGCGACGCCTTCGTCGTCGAATGGCGCCGATGCCTGGCCCCGCGGCAGATTCGGCTCCTCGCGGATCGACACGTGCGGCACGAATACCTGCGTGCCGATGCTGTCGAGCAGGAACGACGACTTGCGATACAGGCTCCCCCCGCTGACGGCACCGACGAAATGGCCGATCAGGCCGGTCGCAATCGGGGCCTCGTAGACGACCGGGCATTCGGTCGTAGCGAGCTTGCGCGCACCGAGACGGCGCAGCGTACGCAGTCCCGCCGTCCTGCCGACTTCGTGCGCTGGCGCGAGGTCCGCGGGTGAGCGCGCCGACGTATACCAGTCGTCGCGCTGCATCGCGCCGTCCTCTTCGCCGATCACCGCGCAGTAGATGCCGTGGCGCGAGCTTGCGTAGCCCCCGGAAAATCCGTTGCTGTTGGCGTAGACGAACTGCGCCTCGTGCAGCGAGACCGACGCGCCTTCGGAATTGCTGATGCGCGGATCGACGCCGAGCGCCGCAGCCTCGCATTCGCGGCCGAGCTCGATCGCCTCAGTCACCGTCAGCGGCCACGGATGGCTCAGATCGGGATCGGTCCAGGCTCGCGCCAGCAGTGCCGGGTCCGCCAGCCCCGCGCAACTGTCATCGGCGGTGTAGCGCGCGATCGTCAGCGCCTTGGCGACGGTGTCGCGGATCGCGGCCGGCGCAAAGTCGGCGGTGCTGGCGTGGCCGCGTCGCAAGCCGACGTAGACGGTGACGCCGATGCCCTTGTCGCGATTGTAGGCGATGGTCTCGACATCGCCCTTGCGCACGGTGACGCTCTGGCCGAAAGCCTGCGAGACTTCGGCTTCGGCCGCGCTGGCGCCGCCTTCGCGCGCCGCGTCCAGCACCTGCGTGGCGACGTCGGCGAGCGTGCCGGCGGCAAGCGCAAAGCGATTCTCGGAGGTGCTCACTGAGCTGGTCATCGACGGACTCTAAAGCGGAGGCGGGCCGCTGATCGGTTATGATAGCAAACCCCCTTCCCGGCCCCTGCCGCCGCCATGCGACGATCCGATGAAACACCCCGGCGAACAGGACAGGAGGAGCACGGACAACGCGCCTCCGGTCGCGCCCGCACGCCCTCGGCACTCGACGCAGACGTCGAATCGGCCAACAACGATGCTTCCGGCAGCGACGCGCAAGCTCTGTCGAAAACGCGGCGCAAGGCCCAGATGCACGATCTCCAGAGCCTGGGCGAAGCGCTGATGCAACTTCCGGCGCAGCGGCTCGCGGAGCTCGGCTTGCCCGAGCGCCTTTCCGACGCGATAGGGCAGGCGCGCGCGATCACCAAGCACGAGGCCCGGCGCAGACAGATGCAGTACATCGGGCGGCTGATGCGCGAAGTCGACCCGGCGCCGATCCGCGCCCGCCTCGACCATTGGGGCGAGGCGCCTGCTGCGGAAAAAGCGCGCCTGGCCGCAGTCGAGCGCTGGCGCGAACGTCTGCTCGCGGACCCCGGCGGGCTCGACGCGCTGTGCGCCGCCGCGCCGCATGCCGACCGTGCGCGGATCACCGCGCTGGTGACGCGCGTGCAGGACGAGCGGGCGCACGCCGCGCCGCCGCACGCTTATCGCGAGCTCTTTCGCGCCTTGAATACGCTGCTGGCCGCGGAGAGCACGGGGTGATGCCACGCCTGCCGCGGGTTGCTCCTCGATGACCGAACCCGCATCGCTGCTGATAGGCCTGGTCTCGATCAGCGACCGCGCGTCGGCCGGCGTGTACGAAGACAAGGGCATTCCAGGCCTGCGGGACTGGTTCGGCGCAGCGCTCAAGACGCCGTGGCGAATGGAGACGCGCCTGATCCCCGACGAGCAGGCGCTGATCGAGCGCACGCTGATCGAGCTCACCGACAGCGTACGCTGCCAACTGGTGCTGACGACCGGGGGCACCGGACCCGCAGCGCGCGACGTGACGCCGGAAGCCACACTCGCCGTCGCGCACAAGCTGCTGCCGGGCTTCGGCGAGCAGATGCGCCAGGTGAGCCTCAAATACGTGCCGACGGCAATCCTGTCGCGCCAGGTCGGCGTCATCCGCGGCGGCGCGCTGATCCTCAATCTGCCCGGACAGCCGAAGGCGATCAAGGAAACGCTCGACGGCATCTTTCCGGCCGTGCCGTATTGCATCGACCTGATCGGTGGCCCCTACATCGAGACGCACGACGCGGTGTGCAAGGTGTTCCGGCCGAAGAGCGCGCTGCGCCCGTCCTCGGCGTAAATCCGCGCGCGTGATGGCCGTCGACAGCAATCAGCCGCCGCCTTTCGAGGGCCGCAACCTCTATCTGGGCGATCCCGCGCTGCTTGCCGCCGTCGAGCGCGGCGGCGCCGCGTGGTCACATGAGCGGCTGACCGAGTGGGGCGCGGCGCTCGGCAGCGCCGAGCTCTTCGCGCTGGCGGCGCGCGCCAATCGCTTCGGTCCCGAGCTCAGAACGCACGATCGCTTCGGCAATCGCATCGACGAGGTCGGGTTCGACCCGGCCTGGCACGAGCTCATGATGCTCGCGATGATCGAAGGCGAGCACGCCTCGCCGTGGACCGAAGAGCGCGCCGGCGCGCAAGTCGCGCGCGCGGCGGCGTATCTGATGCACGCCGAAGTCGAGAACGGTACGCAGTGTCCGCTGACGATGACTTTCGCTGCGGTCCCATTGCTGCGCCGGCATGCGGGCGCAGTCCCGTGGCTGGCGGACGAATGGCTGCCGCGCATCCTGTCGCGCGATTACGATCCGCGCGCCCTGCCGGTCCCGCAGAAGACATCGGCGCTGATCGGCATGGGCATGACCGAGCGGCAGGGCGGGTCCGACGTGCGCGCCAACACCACGCGCGCCGACCCGGTCGGCGGAAACGAATATCGTCTGACTGGCCACAAGTGGTTTTTCTCGGCGCCGATGTGCGATGCGCACCTGGTGCTCGCGCAGGCGCCGAAAGGCCTGTCCTGTTTTTTGCTGCCGCGCCTGCTGCCCGACGGGACGCGCAATGCGGTGCGCCTGCAGCGGCTCAAGGACAAGCTCGGCAATCGCTCGAATGCGTCCTGCGAAGTCGAGTTCGACGGCGCCGCCGCCTGGCTTCTCGGCGACGAAGGCCGCGGCGTGCAGGTGATCATCGAAATGGTCCGGCACACACGTCTCGATTGCGCGATCGGCAGCGCAGGACTGGTGAAAAGCGCCGCCGCGCAGGCGCTGCACCATGCGCAGCACCGGCGCGCGTTCGGCCGGCCATTGGCCGAGCAACCGCTGATGCAGAACGTCCTCGCCGACCTCGCGATCGAAGCGGAAGCCGCCGTCGTCTCGGCGCTGCGGCTCGCGTCGATGTTCGAAGCCAGCGCAGGCGAATCGGAAACAGCGCTCTCCCGGCTTGCGACGCCGGCGCTCAAATTCTGGCTGTGCAAGCGCGCGCCGATGGCCGTCGCCGAGGCGATCGAAGTGCTCGGTGGGAACGGCTATATCGAGGAAAGCGCGTTGCCGCGCCTGTACCGCGAGGCACCGTTGAACTCGATCTGGGAGGGGTCGGGCAACATCATGTGCCTCGATGTGCTGCGTGCTGCACGGCGTGAACCGAATGCCGTGGCGGCGCTGCTGGCCGAGCTCGCGCTCGCGCGCGGCGGCGACGCGCGGCTGGACCGGCATGTCGCCCTGCTCACGGCGACCTTCGCCGAAGGCGCGCAGGACGAGATGGGTGCGCGCCGCCTCACCTCCGATATCGCGTTGGCGCTGGCGGCGGCATCGCTGGTGAAAAGCGCTCCGGCGTCAGTCGCCGATGCGTTCTGCGCATCGCGCCTGGGGGAGAGCTACGCCGGTACGTTAGGCACGCTGCCCGCAGGCGTCGATTGCGCCGCGGTTCTCGCCCGGGCGACCTGACAAGACCGCCGACTGCGAGCCCGTGTCGTTTCAGCGGTTCGGAGCCGCGCTTGCGGGCGGAGCGCCGCCGGGCAGCGCGTGGTCCCATTCCATCAGCAGCTCGCCGCGCCGCGCCGGGTCCTGCCGGTAAAACCGGCGCAGCAGGTCGTAGACCGTGACGTATTCGTGCAGCAGCAGCGCAGGTTCGGCAAAAAACACTTCGGACAGCACCGCAAAAAATTCCGCCGGGCTCTCCGCCGCATAGGGGTCGATCGTGGTGTCCTCGCCCGAGTCGACGCGGTTCCTGAAATGCTCGTACGCGGCATTCATCGTTTCCTGCCAGTGGCGCGGGCGGATGTCGGCCGGCAGCGGAGGGCAGCCGTTGGCGTCGCCGTTGCGCATATCGAGCTTGTGCGCGAATTCGTGGATGACCAGATTCATTCCCGCAGCATCCCAGTCGGCGCCCGCTTCGACGTCCGACCAGGACAGCACGACCGGACCGCCGGGCATCGACTCGCCCGCCAGCTGCTCCCGCTCGCGGTGCACGACACCCGCCTCGTCCTCGAATTCGCGCGCGATGACGAATTCGTCAGGATAGACGATCACGCTCTCCCATCCGTCGTAGCTATCCGCGTCGAGGTAGAGCGCCGGGGCACAGGCTTGCATCCCGATCAGGACGCGCATCAGCGGGGTCACGACAAAGCCGGCGGCACCGACGATGCTTTTTTCCGTCAGGAACACGACGACGCGCTCGCGCAGGCGTTCGAGCTCGTCTTCGGTATAGATCGCCAGAAACGGCAGCGCTTCCAGCGCCTGCCGCCACAGCGGTTCGGGAATCGCCGCTGTCGCGAGCATCCGCCGACGACGCCAGTTGCGGATGGCTCCGAAGATTCCTGCGTTCGTTAGCTGCTCCCACTCGATGCCGACGGATCGAAGTCGAGATCCGCACTCTCATCATTGCTGGGATTCACATCGATAACCAACGAGGCCTGCTCCCGTAGAAGCAGCGCCGCTTCGCTTTCCGGGAGAACCTCGACCCCACGCAACTTTCGCTCGATCGAGCGCGTGCGTACCTCCGCTGCGTCAAGCGTATTGCTGACCGATTCGAGTTGCTTCTTCGTCCTGGCGAGTATGTCGCCGAATGCCCCAAACTCGGTCTTGACCGCAGCGAGCAACCGCCAAACCTCGCCTGAGCGCCGCTCGATCGCGAGCGTCCGGAATCCCATCTGCAGACTGTTCAAGATTGCAGACAATGTTGTCGGCCCTGCCAGCGTCACCTGATGTTCACGCTGGATCGTGTCGATAAGGCCGGGGCGGCGAAGGACTTCTGCGTACAGACTTTCCACCGGTAGGTAGAGCAACGCAAAATCGGTCGTATACGGAGGTTCGATGTATTTTTCATTGATGTCCCTGGCCTGCCGTCGAACCCGGTCTTCCAGCGCCTTGCCAAAGATCTCGACCCCTGCCAGATCGGCCCTTTCCTGTGCATCCTGCAGACGCTGAAAATCCTCGAGTGGAAACTTGGCGTCTATCGGCAGCCAGAATTCGCTGTTGGCCTCATCACGGCCCGGCATGCGAATTGCGAATTCGACCCGTGCAGACTGGCCGGGCCGGGTGGCGACGTTCTTGCCGTATTGCGCCGGAGTCAACATCTGCTCGAGCAGGTTCTCGAGTTGAACTTCGCCCCAGGTGCCACGCGTCTTGATGTTGGTCAGGACCTTCTTGAGATCCCCTACGCCCGCCGCAAGCGATTGCATCTCGCCCAGTCCCCTGTGCACCTGATCAAGGCGATCCGATACGAGCTTGAACGATTCGCCCAGGCGTTGCTCGAGGGTCGCGTGCAGCTTTTCATCGACGGTCGCCCGGATGTGCTCGAGCTTCTGCGCGTTGTCGCTGCGCATCAGCTCGAGGCGCTGCTCGACGGTGGCGCGCACCGCTTCGAGCCGCGCCTCGTTGGATTGCGTCAACGAGGCGAGCCGGTCGTTCTGGACCTGCGCGATCGTGGCCAGCTGGTTCTGCAGCGCCTGCGTGAACTGGATCAAGGCGCTGCCAAGCTCACCGCGTCCGGCCTGCGCATGCTGCGCCGACTCGCTGCGCGCCTGTGCGAGCTCGATGCGGAGCTCGCGCTCGAGCCGTTCGTTCTGCGCGCCGATCGCCTCCAGCCGCGTGCGGATGTCGCTGCCGTTCGCAGCGCGGTAGACAGCCTGCACGCGCAGCAGCACCAAAACGAGCAGCACGAGCAGCGTCGCGAGCGCCATGCCCGTGACGACAAGCCACAGATTCATTGTCATGCCCGACAGTTTACGTCGCTGCTTCGATGACGCAAAGCGCGTCACCTGGGCCCTGCCGATTGCCGCTACGCCGCCTCGCGGCTCGCGCGCTTGCGCTCGTGTGCCAGCAGATGCCGCTTGCGGATGCGAATCGACTTGGGCGTGACTTCGGCGAGCTCGTCGTCGGCGATGAACTCGACCGCGTATTCGAGCGTCAGCTGGATCGGCGGCGTCAGCGCGATCGCCTCGTCCTTGCCCGACGCTCGTATGTTGGTCAGCTGCTTGCCCTTGATCGGATTGACGACCAGATCGTTGTCGCGGCTGTGAATGCCGATCACCATGCCTTCGTAGAGCTTGTCGCCTGGCGAGACGAACATGCGCCCGCGCTCCTGCAGTTTCCACAGCGCATAGGCGACCGCGTCGCCGGCCTCCGCGGAGATCAGCACGCCATTTCGCCGCTCCGGAATGTCGCCGCCGACCTTGGCATAGCCGTCGAATACGTGGCTGATCAGTCCAGTGCCTCGCGTCAGGTTCATGAATTCACCCTGGAAGCCGATCAGGCCGCGCGCGGGAACACGGTATTCGAGTCGCGTTCGCCCGCGGCTGTCCGATTCCATGTGCGTGAGCTCGCCGCGGCGTACACCGAGCGCTTCCATCACCGCGCCCTGGTGTGCGTCCTCGACGTCGACCGAAAGCTGCTCGAACGGCTCGCACTGCTCGCCATCGATTTCGCGGAATACGACGCGCGGCCGCGACACCGCGAGCTCGTAGCCTTCGCGCCGCATGTTCTCGAGCAGGATCGTGAGGTGCAGCTCGCCACGCCCGAATACGGTGAAAATGTCGGTGTCGGCCGTGTCTTCGACGCGCAGCGCGACATTGGTCAGGAGCTCCCGCGACAGCCGTTCGCGCAGATTGCGGCTGGTCACGTACTTGCCTTCCCTGCCGGCAAGGGGCGAGGTATTAACCTGGAATTGCATCGACAAGGTCGGCTCGTCGACGTTGATCATCGGCAGCGCTTCGGGCGCCTCGACCGAGGTGATCGTCGTGCCGATCGACAATTGATCGATGCCGGTGATCAGCACGATATCGCCGGCCGCCGCGCTTTCCACCGGCGCGCGCTGCAGTCCGGCAAATCCGAGCACCTGGCCGACCTTGCCGCGCACTGCGGCGGCGCCGCCCGACAGCACCATCACGTCCTGCCCGGGGACGAGCCGGCCACGGCGGATCCTGCCTATGCCGAGCCGGCCCACGTAGCTCGAGTAATCGAGCGCGCTGATCTGCAGCTGCAACGGTGCATCGGGATCGCCCGCGGGCGCGGGAACGCTTTCCAGGATCGTCTCGAACAGTGGCCGCATATCGGTCCCCGCCGTCTTCGGATCGAGCGAGGCATAGCCGTGCAGCGCCGAAGCGTAAACCACGGGGAAATCGAGTTGGTCCTCGCTCGCACCAAGCCGGTCGAACAGTTCGAACGTCTGGTTGACCACCCATTCGGCGCGGGCGCCTGGCCGGTCGACTTTGTTGACGACGACGATGGGCTTCAGGCCCTGCGCCAGCGCCTTGCGCGTGACAAAGCGGGTCTGCGGCATCGGCCCCTCGACCGCATCGACCAGCAGCAGGACGCCATCGACCATCGACAGCACGCGTTCGACCTCGCCGCCGAAGTCGGCATGGCCTGGGGTGTCGACGATATTGATATGGGTGTCGCCGTACTCGATCGCGCAGTTCTTGGCCACGATGGTGATGCCGCGCTCGCGTTCGATGTCGTTGCTGTCCATCATCCGCTCGGCGACGTGCTGGTAGGCGGCAAAGGTCCCTGCCTGGACCAGCAGCTTGTCGACCAGCGTCGTTTTCCCGTGGTCGACGTGGGCGATGATCGCGATGTTGCGCAGTTTTCTGCGCGGCGGAGAATCGGTCATGGTGCAGTGCGGTAGAGCAACGCTCCATTGTAGCGAATCGCGTGCCCGGCCGCGACAAAATATTTGCAAAATCCGGCATTTAGAGCTAGTATCCAAGAATTCGGCGGCCGTTCCGGTCACCGCCGATCCCCCAGCCGGGCCGGCCGTATTTGCCGCAAACCCGCTGTCCCGATGTCATTTTTCGCTGCCTGGACCGGAACTCGTGCTAACGAGAGGCCGCGCCAGGAGTTCCTTGAATGAGTAGTGCCACACAGGGCTTTGCCGAGCTCGGCCTGAGGCCGGAGATCCTCCGCGCCGTCGCCGAAGCCGGATACACGACGCCGACGCCGATCCAGGTGCAGGCGATTCCACTGATTCTCGAAGGTCTCGACGTCATGGGCGGGGCTCAGACAGGCACCGGCAAGACGGCGGGCTTCGCGCTGCCGATCCTGCAGAAGCTGCTGCCGCTGGCCAATACCAGTCCTTCGCCGGCGCGGCACCCGGTGCGCGCGCTGATCCTGACGCCGACCCGCGAGCTGGCGATCCAGGTCGAGGAAGCAATCTCGACCTACGGCAAGCACACGGGGTTGCGCTCGACGGTCGTCTACGGTGGCGTCGACATACGGCAACAGCTTCCTATCGTGCGGGGTGGCGTCGAGATCCTCGTCGCGACGCCGGGCCGGTTGCTCGATCACATCGAGCAGAAGTCGGTGTACCTGGGCCAGGTCGAGATCTTCGTGCTCGACGAGGCCGATCGCATGCTCGACATGGGCTTCATTCCCGACATCAAGCGGATCATGGCGCTGCTGCCGGCGACCGCGAAGCGGCAGAACCTGCTTTTCTCGGCGACCTTCTCGAACGAGATCAAGAAGCTCGCCGATCAGCTGCTCAACGCACCGCGGCTGATCGAAGTCGCTCGCCGCAACACAACCGCCGAAACCGTTTCGCAAAGCGTCTACAAGGTCGCGGCCGAACGCAAGCGTGCCTTGCTGGCTCACATCGTTACCTCGCGCAATCTGTGGCAGGTGCTTTGCTTCGTGCGCACCAAGCACGGTGCGTCGCGGCTCGCCAGGCAGCTCGAAAAGGACGGCCTGAAGACGACGGCGATTCACGGCGACAAGAGTCAGCCGGCGCGGCTCGAAGCGCTGGACGATTTCAAGGCCGCCAAAGTCCAGGTCATGGTCGCGACCGACGTCGCCGCCCGCGGGCTGGACATCGACGACCTGCCGCTGGTGATCAATTACGAGTTGCCTTACGTCCCCGAGGATTACATCCATCGCATCGGTCGCACCGGCCGTGCCGGCGCGAGCGGCGAAGCCATTTCATTCTGCTCGCCCGACGAGGAAAGGCTGCTGACCGAAATCGAGCGGATGCTCAAGCGCTCGATCCCCATCGCCGCAGCGGACGGGATTCCGGCAGAGCGCGCACCGGCGCGCACCGAGCGCGAAGTGCGCGTTGCGCGCGAGCCGCGGGCCGTCCGGGAACCGCGCCAGGCCCGTGAGTCCCGGCCGGCGAAGCCGCCGCGCGAGCGCGCTGTCGACGCGATGGCGCCGCGGCGCGACCGCACCGTCGACGACACGCGCAATCCCGATCAGCCACCGATCGAACGACCCGCGATGCAGCCGAACGGATCGGGTACCTTGGCGCCCTCGTTGCACAGCCGCCCGGGATTGCGCAAGCCGCAGCCGATTCCCGCGTTGCTGATGAAGCGTACCGCCGGCGAGCCGGAAAAGGTCTAGCGGCCGGGGTCCTCGCTGTCGCGCTCACCGATCAGGCCGAGGCGCACGTACACCGGCCGCGCCGCGGCCCGCAGACTCGGCAACGAACGCCAGAAGAACAGCAGTGCGGCAAGGCAGAGGATCGCGTTCAGCGTGAACGCGACGTCCTCGCCCGCGTAGCCTGCGACCGCTCCCGAGAGCAGGTTGCCGAAAGGCAGCATTCCGAGAAACGCCATCGTGTAAAGGCTCATCACGCGCCCACGCTTGTCGTCGTCGACGAGCGTCTGCACCAGCGTCTGTATCGACGCCTGCGCGGCAATCAGCCCGGCGCCCAGCACGACAAGCAGCGGCAATGCGAGGGCGAAGCTCGGTGCATGCGCGAAGGCGAGCATCGCCAGCGACGCGCAGGTACCGGCGACCAGGATCACCCGATCGAGGCCGCGCGTCGTATGCCGGCTCGCCAGATACAGCGCCGACAGCAGCGCGCCGGTTCCCGCCGATGACAGCAGTATGCCCAGCGTGCGCGCCCCGCCGCCGAAGACGTCGCGCGCGAACACCGGCATCAAGGTCGAGTACGTCCCTATCGTGCCGCTGATCGCGGCGATCAGCAGCAGGCCGGCGCGAATCGGCGCAAACCCGAACGCGCTGCGCACCCCTTCGAGCCAGCTGTGCAGCCATCCCCGCCGCGGCGGTGGCGGCGCCGCCGCGGGCCAGCGCATCATCGCCAGAGCGATGAGCACCGCAGCGAACGACAGCGCGTTCAGGCCGAAGCAGAGCGCCTCGCCGACGGCTGCAATCAGCACGCCCGCCAGCGCAGGGCCGACGACGCGCGCGCCGTTGATCAGCAGCGAGTTGAGCGCAATCGCGTTCGGCAATTCGCTCCGGTGCTCGACCAGCCGGGCGATCATCGCGTGCCGCAGCGGGATGTCGAACGCCGACGCGCAGCCCAGCACCAGCGCCAGCGCGGCGACATGCCACACGGCGACGACGCCGGTCGCCGCGAGCAAGGCCAAGGTCGCTGCCTGCGCGAGCATTACCGACTGCGTGATCAGGAGCGCCCGGCGGCGGTCGACCCGATCGGCGAGCACTCCGGCGACCGGCGCGATAAACAACACGGCGATGTACTGGCAGAACGTGACAAAGCCCAGCAGCAGGGCGGAGCCCGAAAGACGGTAGGTGAGCCAGGACATCGCAACCTGCTGCAGCCAGGTGCCGATCAGCGACAGGCCCTGGCCGAAGAAGAACAGGCGATAGTTGCGGTGCGCAAGCGCGCGGAAGGTCTGCAGCCGGGGCATCGAGGATCAGCGGACGGTTCGCATCACGTGCAACGAGCGCGCAGCGCGGTGCCGGCAAGCGTTGCGGCCGCCCGGCGTCAGGCGCGCAGTCGCTCGAATTGGGAGCGCAGCTTCTCCAGCGTGGATTCGAGGCCGGCGAGCCGCGACCGCTCCTGAGCGACGACTGCAGCCGGCGCGCGATCGACGAAACCCGCGTTGGCAAGCTTGGGCTTGAGCCGCGCGATTTCGCTTTCGTGCTTGACGATGTCCTTGCTGATGCGGTCGCGCTCGGCGGCCGGGTCGACCTTGATGTCCAGCATTACGCGTAGCTTGTCGACTATCTGGACTGGCGAATCGGACCGTGGAAGCTCTGCCACGATCTGGGCATCGGAGAGCTTGGCCAGGGCCTTCAGGTATTCCAGCAGCGCACCGGCGCCGACACTGGCAACGTCCCCAGCGATCAGCGTTGCCACGCGGGCAGCCGGGGAAACGTTCATCTCGCCGCGCAGCGAGCGGCAAGAATCGACCAGTTCCTTCAGGGTCACGATTGCCGTACCGGCGCGCGCATCGAGTCTGTTGAAATCGGCCGCCGGATAGGCTTGAACGGAGATCGATTCACCGTGCTTACCCGCCAACGGTGCGAGCGTCTGCCACAACTCCTCCGTGATGAATGGAATGATCGGGTGGGCCAGTCGCAGTGCAGTCTCCAGCACGCGGACCAGCGTGCGCCGGGTCCCGCGCTGCGCGGCATCGTCGCCGCGCGCCAGATCGACCTTCGCCATTTCGACATACCAGTCGCAGTAGTCATTCCAGACGAATTCGTAGATTGCCTTGGCGGCCAAATCGAAACGGTAGGCATCGAGCTGCGTATTGACTTCCTCGATCGCGTTCTGTAACTCGGCCTCGATCCACCGATCGGCGATCGAATACGTGATCGGCATCGATTCGTCGAGTCCGACATCCTTGCCTTCGACGTTCATCAGCACGAACCGCGTCGCATTCCACAGCTTGTTGCAGAAATTGCGGTAACCCTCGCAGCGCGACAGATCGAAATTGAGCGTGCGGCCGAAGGTCGCGAGACTTGCGAAGGTGAAGCGCATCGCGTCGGCGCCGAAGGCCGGGATGCCGTTAGGGAATTGCCTTCGCGTGCGCTTTTCGATCGACTGCCGCTGTTTTTCCAGCATCAGGCCCGACGTGCTCTTGGCGACCAGCGTTTCGACGTCGGCCCCGTCGATCAGGTCGAGCGGATCGAGGATATTGCCCTTCGACTTCGACATCTTCTGCCCTTCCTCGTCGCGCACGATCGAATTGATGTACACGTCGCGAAACGGCAGCTTGCCGGTGAAATAGGTCGTCATCATGATCATGCGCACGACCCAGAAGAAAATGATGTCGAAGCCGGTGACCAGGACCGAGCTCGGCAGAAAGGCGTCGAGCCCGGGCGTCTCGCGCGGCCAGCCGAGCGTCGAATGGCACCAGAGCGCCGACGAGAACCAGGTGTCGAGCACGTCGTCTTCCTGCCGAAGAGCGCTGGTTGGTTTGCCAGACTGCGCGGCGGCCTCGGTCACGTTACGCGCGACGTAGACGTTGCCGGCATCGTCGTACCAGGCCGGAATGCGATGGCCCCACCAGAGCTGGCGTGAAATACACCAGTCACGCACGTTTTCGAGCCAGTGGTTGTAGGTCGACGTCCAGTGCTCGGGCACGAAGCGGATCGACGCCGGCGCGCCGCCTTTGGGGTCCGGCAGGCTCGCGTTGACCGCCTGCAGGCAGATCTGCTGGAACGACTTGCCTGCAAACCGGGCATGCGTATCGGGCGCGGGCCGCTTCATCGCGACGAACCACTGATCGGTCAGCATCGGCTCGACGATCTCGCCGCTGCGCTCGCAGCGAGGCACGATCATCTTGTGCGGCTTTTCGCCGGCCAGGAGTTCCGCGGCCTCGAGGTCGGCGAGCACCACCTTGCGCGCTGCGTAGCGATCGAGGCCGCGATATTTCGCCGGCGCGTTGTCGTTCACCGTTGCCTGCAAGGTGAAGATCGTGATCGGTGCGAGGCCGTGGCGCTGCGCAACGTCCCAGTCGTTGAAGTCGTGCGCCGGCGTGATCTTGACGGAGCCGGTGCCGAACGTCTTGTCGACGTAGCTGTCGGCAATGACCGGAATCCTGCGCCCGACCAGCGGCAGCAGAACCTCCTTGCCGACCACGTGCGTGAACCGCGCGTCGTCGGGATTGACCGCGACCGCGACGTCACCCAGCATCGTTTCCGGGCGCGTGGTCGCCACCGTCAGATGGCCCGAGCCGTCGGCGAGCGGATAGCGGATCTCCCAGAGCTTGCCGGTCACTTCCTCGCTTTCGACCTCGAGATCGGAGACCGCGGTGCCGAGCTTCGGATCCCAGTTGACCAGCCGCTTGCCGCGGTAGATCAGGCCGTCCTCGTACAGGCGCACGAAGGTCTCGATCACTGCGTTCGACAGACCTTCGTCCATCGTGAAGCGCTCGCGCGACCAGTCGCACGACGCGCCGAGGCGGCGCATCTGGTTGGTGATCGTCGATCCCGACGCCTCCTTCCACGCCCAGACTCGTTCGATGAATTTTTCGCGCCCTAGCTCCTGCCGCGACTTGCCTTCGGCCATGAGCTGGTTCTCGACGACGATCTGCGTGGCGATGCCGGCGTGATCGGTGCCCACCTGCCACAGCGTGTTGTCGCCGCGCATGCGGTGATGGCGGATCAGAACGTCCATCAGCGTCTGCTGGAACGCGTGTCCCATGTGCAGCGTGCCCGTGACGTTCGGCGGAGGAAGCTGAATGCAGAACGCCGTCGCAACGGGCCGCATCGACGGCTTGAACAAGCCGCGCGATTCCCAGTACGAATACCATTTCGCTTCGATCGCGCGGGGTTCGAAGCTCTTGCCTAGAGACATGGAAGATTTGCCGGAATCTCGCGTAAAAACATAAGATTATAGCGGAAGGCGGCCACGTCAGCCCGCGCACCGGATCAGCCCGCGAGCGCCGCGGCTTCCTGCGCGGCTGTCTGCCGGTCGATGCGGCGTCCGAGCGCCTGCGCGAGCGCATCGAGCCTGCCCATCAGCGCCGCAAACTCTTCCGGCGTCAGCGCCTGATCGGCATCGCACCACGCTTCTGGCGGGCACGGATGCACCTCGATCAGCAGCGCGTCGGCGCCGGCGGCGACCGCGGCGCACGACAGTGCCGGCACCATCCACGCCTTGCCGCCGGCGTGCGAGGGATCGACGATGACCGGCAGGTGCGTTTCGCGTTTCAGCACGGCGACCGCGGTGACGTCGAGCACATTGCGATAGGCGGTCTCGAACGTGCGGATGCCGCGCTCGCACAGCATGATGCGATGATTGCCGCCCGCAGCGATGTACTCGGCCGCCATCAGCCATTCGCTGATCGTCGCGCTCATACCGCGCTTCAGGATCACCGGCACGTCGACTCGGCCGACTTCTTTCAGCAGATCGAAGTTCTGCATGTTGCGCGTGCCGATCTGGATGACGTCGACCTTGTGCTCGAGGAAAGCGTCGAGCATGCGAACGTCCATCAGCTCGGTGACGATCGGCAGCCCGTGCCGCGCCGCGGCGTCCCTCAGCATGCGCAGCCCATCGACGCCCTTGCCCTGGAATGCGTAGGGGCTGGTGCGCGGCTTGAATGCGCCGCCGCGCATCAGGCGCGCGCCGGCGGCGGCCACGCCGTCGGCGGCGGCATCCATCTGCGGCTGCGTCTCGACCGAGCAAGGCCCGGCGATGACCTGCACGGCATTCGCGCCGATCTTGACGCCGGCGACGTCGACGATCGTGCTCGCCTTGTGCCATTCCCGCGCCACCAGCTTGTAGGGCTTCAGGATATGCAGCGAACGCTCGACCCCGGGCAGCGGATCGAACATCTCGGGTTCGAGCTTGCGCTCGTCGCCGATGGCGCCGATCAGCGTCCGCTCGGTCCCCCGCGATACGTGGACCTCGAGTCCGGCAGCGCGAATCTTCGCCTCGACTGCGGCGATTTCGGCCTCGCCCGCTTCAGGTTGCATGACGATGATCATGTCTGGCTCCTTCCCAAAAAATCGGGCGGCCTTTGAGGCCGCCCGATTTGACTTGAAACTGGTGGTTCAACTATCGGCGAGCGCGGCCCGGGTAGCTTATCCCGAAATAGTAAAAGCCGACGTAGCGGCCAATGCGGACAGCACTGCCGTCGCCGGCGCAAGCCAAAAGTATATGACGCGAGTTCACGAAGCCAGTCTAGCACAGTGCCGCGTCGGGCAGGGCAAGGCCGCGATCGGGCCGCAATACGCGACGGCGCTCAATGGTCGCGTCGCCACTGCGCGATTTCCCGTTCGATCGCCTCGGCGACATAGGCACGCAGGACACCGCCGACGTGGTCGGTAATCGTTTTGACCAACTCGGCGCTCGCGCGCTCGACGATAGGTTGCAGATGCAGGGCGAGCTGGGTCTTGAGGCCGGTGTCGGTGAACAGGTCGACCCGCTGCAATACCTGCATCGACATCTGCTCGGCCAGCGCGCGCCAGCGCTCCTCTTCGGCGGCGGCCCGGGCGGCGCGTTCCGCCGCGTCATCGACGGCGGACGCCGGCGCGGCTGTTTCGGGCGGCGGCGTCGGTTCTGGCGCAGCCGCCTTGAGCGTCACCGGGGGAATCACGGCGAGCGTGTCCGGCCCGGCGCCGGTAATGCTGTGCGTCGACGGGTCGATCGTGTCCATCACCAGCCAGTCGGACATGTCGCCATCCATCGGCAACTCGACCGGTATAGCCTCGACCGAACGCATGATCGCGGCGCTGCTGGCCTGCGGCGACGCCGGCGCGCGCTCGCCTTCTTCCAGTCCTGCTTCTCCCGAGCCTGGCTCGATCGGCTGAATCTGCGCCTCGGCATGCTGCGAATCCGCCGCGACGGCGGCGCCGACGTCGATCGCATCGGTGAGCACCGGCACATCGCTCTCCGACTCGTCGTTCGCCGGCGCGCCGGCCACGACGTCGGTCAGTACCGGAATGTCGCCGCCGTTGCGGTTGCGGTTGCGGTTGCGCCGCATCAGCGCGTCGGCCTGCTCGAGAAGTTCGCGCGCGCTCGCCATCAGTCGCGCTCGCCCAGGTTGTGCGTGCGAAGCGCGTAGCCGCGTTCGCGATAGAAACGATACCTGCGGCGCGCCGCGTCGGCTTGCGCTTCGTCCGCGCCGACGACTTCGGCAAGGCGCTCGAAACGCGAGAAGAACGGCGGCGGCGCATCGTGCAGGTTGATCAGCACCGCTGCCGGACCCTGGTGCTCGAGCACGTGGTCGACCCAGATCGGGGTTTCGGCGGCCAGGCGGCTATCGATCCGGCAATGCGGCAGGAAACCGATGGCCGGCTGGATCCAGAGCATGCGATCCAGCGCTTCGGTCGACTCGGGATCGCCGGTCAGCACGCGTACGCTGCCGTGCTGCGCAAAAGCCTTGGCTACCAGCCTGGCGACGACCTCGAAGCGATCGTTGACGTGCGTGTAGAAATCGATCGAGGTCATGGATGCGTGCGCCGGAGAAGTCTGGGCAAACGGACTCGGGCGACCTACGGGGCGGCCTCCTGCGACAGCACCCAGGTGGTCAGCAGCGGCACCGGACGCCCGGTCGCGCCCTTCTCCTTGCCTTCCTTCCATGCGACTCCGGCGATGTCCAGATGGGCCCAGTCGAATTTCTTGGCGAACCTGGACAGGAAGCATGCCGCCGTGATGCTGCCGCCGGCACGACTGCCGATGTTGGCGAAATCGGCGAAATTGCTGTTGAGCGCTTCCTGGTAGTCATCCCACAGCGGCAATTGCCAGGCGCGGTCGAAGGCGTCTTCGCCGGCGTTGAGCAGCGCCCGTCCGAGGCTGTCGTTGTTGCTGAAAACGCCGCACGCAACGTGGCCCAGCGCGATGACCATCGCGCCGGTCAGCGTCGCAATGTCGACGACCGCAGCCGGCTCGTAGCGCTCGGCATAGGTCAGCGCATCGCAGAGGATCAGGCGCCCTTCCGCATCGGTGTTCAGCACCTCGATCGTCTGCCCCGACATGCTGCGCACGACGTCGCCCGGCTTGGTCGCCCTGCCGTTGGGCATGTTCTCGCAGGTGGGCACGAGGCCGATCAGATTGACCTTCGCCTTGAGCTCGGCGATGGCGCGAAACGCGCCCAGAACGCTGGCGGCGCCGCACATGTCGAATTTCATCTGATCCATGTCGGTACCCGGCTTGAGCGAGATGCCGCCGCTGTCGAAGGTGATGCCCTTGCCGATCAGGACCAGCGGTTTCTGCTTTTTAGGGCCGCCGAAGTACTCGAGCACGATGAATTTCGGAGGCTGGTCGCTGCCGTTGGCCACCGACAGGAACGATCCCATTTTGAGCTCTTCCAGCTTGCCGCGTTCGAGCACCTCGCATTTGAAGCCCAACTCCTGTGCGAGGGCCTGTGCGCGCTCGGCCAGGTGCGTCGGCGTGCAGATGTTGCCGGGCAGATTGCCCAGGTCGCGCGCCAGGTCCATGCCGTGGGCGATCGCAAGTCCGCGCGCGGCGGCCGCCTCACCTGCCGTCAGGTCGCTGCGCTGCGGGACCGAAAGGGTGAGTTTGCGCAACGGCCGGCGCACGTCGGCCGGCTGGCTTTTCATTTGATCGAAGCGGTACACCGCCTCCATGGCGACGACGACCGCATGCTCTACCCGCCAGGCCACTTCCCGGCGCTTGACCTTTTCCTCGGTCAGGTAGACGACGGCTTCGTACGACCCGGTTTCGTTAAGCAGCCGTACCGCGGACCGGATGGCGCTGCGGAATTCGCGTTCGCGGAAGTCGCGCTCTTTGCCCAGGCCGACCAGCAGAACGCGGTCGGCGAGGGTGCCGCGCACGTTGTGCAGCAGCAACGTGGCGCCGAGCTTGCC
>JBDTXW010000025.1:0-19145 GCA_040005975.1 Betaproteobacteria bacterium
GGCTCGCGCAAATCGACGCCGTTCGCGGCGCAGGTTGCCGCCGAGTCGGCGGGCAAGGCGGCGCAGGAATGCGGCGTCAAGAACCTCGAGGTGCGGATCAAGGGACCGGGGCCGGGCCGCGAGTCTGCGGTGCGCGCGCTCAATGCGCTGGGCTTGAAAATCACCAGCATCTCGGACGTGACGCCGGTGCCGCACAACGGCTGTCGTCCACCGAAGCGCCGCCGCATTTGACGAATGATTTTTGGTTGTTCTTCCGCTGAGAATCGTCGGGCCTCACTTGGCAAGTGAGCCGCGATTCTCAGGTAACTAAATAAAACGGTCGAAAGCAGGTTTTTCCTTTCGACCGGGAGAGTATAAAGTGGCTCGATACCTCGGACCCAAATGTAAGCTGGCGCGACGGGAAGGCACCGACCTTTTCCTGAAAAGCGCGCGTCGATCGCTCGACTCCAAGTGCAAGCTGGACTCGAAGCCCGGGCAGCATGGCGTGAAATCCGGCATGCGCCAATCGGACTACGGCAATCAGCTGCGCGAGAAACAGAAGCTGCGGCGCACTTACGGCATCCTCGAGCGGCAATTCCGCCGCTATTTCACGATGGCCGCGCAGCACAAGGGATCGACCGGCGAAAATCTACTGCAGCTCCTCGAGTCGCGGCTGGACAACGTCGTCTATCGGATGGGGTTTGGGTCGACCCGGGCCGAAGCCCGCCAGCTGGTTTCGCACCGGGCGGTCATCGTCAACGGCAAGATCGTGAACATCCCGTCGGCGCTGGTCAAGGCCAGCGACGTCGTTGCGGTCAAGGAAGCCGCGAAGACGCAGCTGCGCATCGTCGATGCGCTGCAGCTCGCCGAGAAGATCGGTTTTCCGTCGTGGGTCGAAGTCGACGTCAAGAAGATGGCGGGCACGTTCAAGGGTGCGCCGGACCGGTCCGAATTCGGTCAGGACATCAACGAAAGCCTCGTCGTCGAGCTTTATTCGAAGTAAACGGCGCGCGGCATTTGGCCGCTACCGCAGGGATTTGCCTTAAGGATTCCGCATGCAGAGCAATGCTTTCTTGAAACCGCGCATCATCGATGTGCAGAGTACCTCGCCGTTCCACGCCAAGGTCGTGATGGAGCCGTTCGAGCGCGGCTATGGACATACGCTGGGGAACGCGCTTCGCCGCGTTCTCCTGTCGTCTATGCCTGGCTACGCGCCGACCGAGGTCAAGATTACCGGCGTGCTGCACGAGTATTCGGCGCTGGATGGCGTCCAGGAAGACGTCGTCGACGTGCTGCTGAACCTCAAAGGCGTCGTGCTCAAGCTGCACAACCGCGATCATGTGACGCTGAAGCTCGCAAAAACGGGCGAAGGTCCGGTCACGGCGGCGGACATCGAGCCCAATCATGACGTCGAGATCATCAATCCCGATCACCTGATCGCGCACCTGACCGCGGGCGGAAAGATCGAGATGGAGATCAAGGTCGAAAAGGGGCGCGGCTATCAGCCGGCCACGGTTCGCGTCAAGCCCGAGGGCGGGCGCAGCATCGGCAACATCCTGCTCGATGCGTCGTTTTCGCCGGTTCGCCGCGTCAGCTACGCGGTCGAAAGCGCGCGGGTCGAGCAGCGCACCGACCTGGACAAGCTGGTGATGGACATCGAGACCAACGGCGTGATCGAGCCCGAACAGGCGATCCGCTACGCGGCGAGCATTCTGGTCGAGCAGCTCGGCGTGTTCGCCGACCTCAAGGGAACCGAAGCGCCTGCCGAGCAGCGTCTGATGCCTCAGGTCGATCCGATCCTGCTGCGTCCGGTCGACGATCTCGAGCTGACCGTGCGCTCGGCCAATTGCCTGAAGGCCGAGAACATCTACTACATCGGCGATCTGATCCAGCGCACCGAAACCGAGCTTCTGAAGACGCCGAATCTGGGCCGGAAGTCGTTGAACGAGATTAAGGAAGTGCTGGCTTCGCGCGGCCTTTCGCTCGGGATGAAGCTCGAGAACTGGCCGCCGGCGAACCTCGACCGGCCGTAAGGGAAAAGATCATGCGCCACCGCCACGGATTGCGTAAGCTCAACCGCACCAGCAGCCACCGCCTCGCGATGCTGCGCAACCTGACCAATTCGCTGCTGACGCACGAAGTCATCAAGACGACGCTGCCGAAGGCGAAGGAATTGCGCAGCGTCGCCGAGCCGCTGATCACGCTGGGCAAGACGCCGACGGTCGCGAACCGCCGCCTGGCATTCAATCGGCTGCGCGATCGCGCCGTCGTCAGCAAGCTTTTCGACGAGCTCGGGCCGCGTTTCGCCAAGCGTCCGGGCGGGTACCTGCGCATCCTCAAGTACGGATTCCGTCAGGGCGACAATGCGCCGATGGCGCTGGTGGAACTGGTCGATCGGACTTCCGAGACGAGTACCGAAGCGACGGCCGAGACCAAAGCCGCAGCACCGAAAGCGAAAGCCTCGCGCGCCGCGGCTGCGAAGGCCGCCTGACCGCATGGGTCTCGAAAACGAGCTGGGCTTTCCGCCCGGCTTTTTTTCGCCCGCCGCGCGGCTCGCGTAAGATAAGCTGATGGCAGAGGCGGTTCTGATCACCGGCGGTGCGGGCTACATCGGGTCGCACATCGTCGTCGAGCTCGCGCGCGTCGGGTACCAGACGGTCGTCGTCGACAATTTCTGCAACAGCTCACCGTCGGTGCTTGCACGCCTGCGCAGCATCACCCGACAGGCGATACCCTGCATCACTGCCGACGTCCGCGATGGCGCGGCGCTGGCGCGGATGTTCGCCGAGCACCCGGTCGGGGCCGTCGTGCACTGCGCGGGACTCAAGTCGGTCGGCGAAGGCGAAACGAAGCCGTTGACGTATTACGACAACAACGTCGGCGGCGCGATCGCGCTGGCTGCAGCGATGGCGGCAGCGGGCGTCAAGCGGCTGGTATTCAGCTCGTCGGCCGCCGTCTACGGGCAGCCGGACCGCAATCCGGTGACCGAAGAGTCGGCGCTGCGCCCGCATAACGTCTACGGCCGCACCAAGCGCATCGTCGAGCAGCTGCTCGAGGATCTCGCCGCGGCCGACCGCTCGTGGCAGATCGCGCTGCTGCGCTACTTCAATCCCGCCGGCGCGCACGCCAGCGCAGCGATCGGCGAATCACCATCCGGCACCCCCAACAACCTGATTCCCTTGCTCGCCGACGTCGCGTCGGAAAAGCGCGCCGACATCGCGATCTACGGCGACGACTGGCCGACGCCCGACGGCACCGGCGTGCGCGACTACATTCACGTCACGGATCTCGCCGCGGGCCACGTGGCGGCGCTCGCGCATCTCGCCTCGACGCCGGGCCTTGTCACGCTCAACCTCGGCACCGGACGCGGGCACTCGGTGCTCGAAGTCATTGCAGCGTTCGAGCGCGCCTGCGGCCGCCCGATACCGCGGCGGGTCGTGCCCCGCCGGCCGGGCGACGTCGCCGCCTACTATGCGGATCCATCGCGCGCCGAGGCGGTGCTCGGCCTGCGCGCGCGCCACGACATCGACGCCATCTGTGCGGACGCCTGGCGCTGGCAGCTGCGGCGGACCGGCGAGTGAAGGAAGTCGCGTCGCCGGTACTCCTGGCCTGCGGCATAATCGCACCGGCAAACAATCGATGGAACGCTTCTACACCGCGCTGAACCGGTTCGATGCCTACCTGCTGCTGCACCGACTGCAGCATGCAAGGATCAGCGCGCACGTCTTCAACGAGCACGTGTCGAGCATCGTCGGCGAGGTTCCGCCCGACGTCGCGCAGCCGCAGGTCTGGCTCGACAACGAGCGCGACCGCCCGCGCGCGGAAGCCGTGCTCGCCGCGCTCGTCCGCGAACGGGGACAGACGGGCAACGTGTTCTGCGGGTCATGCCATGAGGAAAATCCGGCGAACTTCGAACTGTGCTGGCACTGCGGCGCGAACCTGTAACGCTCGCTCCGCCGCGGCAGGGACGCCGGCGCGCAAGCTCGTGGCTACGGTGGCGGCTCGTCGTCGAGCAATGCGCGCGCGCGCGCCTCGGCGACGGGGTCGGACGGCGGCGCGGCGCTGGCCGCACGCTGCCGCCGGCTTAAGACTTGCCACCACAGCAAGCCCCCGCCGGCAAGAAGCGTAAAAGGGGCGAACCACAGCAACCAGGTCGTTGGCTTCAACGGCGGGTCGTAGAGTACGAAATCGCCGTAGCGGGCGACGAGGTAGTCGCGGATCTCGTCGTCGGTCCTGCCGGCGAGCGCGAGCTCACGCACCTCCCTGCGCAGATCGCCGGCGAGATCGGCGTTCGAATCGGCGAGCGTCTGGTTCTGACAGACCAGGCAGCGCAGCTCGGCTTCGAGCCTCTTGAGCCGCGCATCGAGCGCAGCCGAGGGCGGCTCGGCGGCGCCGCCGACGGCGGCCAGCGCAAAGAGG
Source organism: Betaproteobacteria bacterium (assembly GCA_040005975.1). Lineage (GTDB taxonomy): Bacteria > Pseudomonadota > Gammaproteobacteria > Burkholderiales > Casimicrobiaceae > PALSA-1003. The sequence continues at coordinate 4,399 of JBDTXW010000025.1, forward strand.
CACGCGCCGACCCATCGGCGGCCCGTCATTGCTGCAACTGCCGGACCAGCGGAAGAATCTTCTGCTGCAGCGCCTCGATCGTCAGCGGGCCGATCTGCTTGTAGCGAACGACGCCCGCTTTGTCGATCAGGAACGTTTCCGGCACGCCATATACGCCGTAGTCGATGCCCACTTTGCCGTCGCTGTCGATGATCGACGCCGTGTACGGGTCGCCGTGTTGCGCGAGCCAGGCGCGCGCGTCCTCCGGCTTGTCCTTGTAGTCGAGGCCGTAGACCGGGACGATGTTGGTTTTCGCAAGCTGCAGCAGCAGCGGGTGCTCGACGCGGCAGGACACGCACCATGACGCCCAGACGTTGAGCAGCCACACCTTGCCCTTGAGATCGCCAGCCGCGAGCCTCCTGCTCGCGTCGTGCAACAGCGCGAGCTCGAATGCCGGCGCAGGCTTGCCGATCAGCGGCGACGGAACCTCGTGCGGATCGCGTCCCAGTCCGGCCCAGAGAAAAGCGACCAGCACGATGAAAACAGCCAGCGGTATCGACCAGCGCAGCGTTTTCGCAGGCGACCCCATCATTCGCCCGCCGTGGCGCCGACGAGCGCGGCAAGCCGGCGCCGCACCGCGAGCCGATAGCGCCGGTCGGACACGGCGACAAAGCCGCCGAACGCCATCACGAATGCGCCCAGCCAGATCCAGTCGACGAAAGGCTTCAGATAGATGCGCACACCCCAGGCGCCCGTGATCGCGCCGTCGCCGCCAACCGGCTCGCCGAGCGAGACATAGCGATCGCCCGAGATGGCCGTGTCGATTGCCGCGATCGTCATCGTCTGACCGGACGCATTGTAGATGCGCTTCTCGGGAAACAAGGTCTCGATGAGCCGGCCGTCGCGGCGGACCTCGACCTTGCCCACCAAAGCCCGGTAGTTCGGGCCCGGCGCCGGCGTGACACCGAGGAAAGTGAATTCGTAGGCGCCGACCGCGATCCGCTCGCCGACGTCGACCCGCACGTCGCGTTCGATCTCGTAGCCCTTGACCAGCGTGACGCCGACGATGAATATCCCGACACCGAGATGCGCGAGCAGCATGCCGTAATACGAGGCCGGATTCGCCGCCAGCCGCGCCAGCAGACTGCCGCGACCCGAGCCCTTGATGCGTTGCCACAGATTGACCGCGGTCGTCGCGAACAGCCACAGCGCGAGAAACAGCCCGACGGCGATCAGCAGCGACCAGCGACCGAGCACAAATGGCAGCAGCAGCGCGCTCACCAGCGCAACCGCCAGTGCCCATTTGAGCCGCGCCGCGAGCTCCGGCACCGCGGCGCGGTTCCAGCGGGCGATCGGCCCGACGCCCATCAGGAACACCGCGGGCGCCAGCAGCGGGTAGAACACGGCGTCAAAATACGGCGGCCCGACCGAAATCTTGCCCAGGTCGAGCGCATCGAGGAACAGCGGATAAAGCGTGCCGAGCAGCACGCTCGCCATTGCAACGATCAGCACGATGTTGTTGGCGAGCAGCATCGACTCGCGCGACACCAGCGCGAACGAGCCGCCGAGCCCGACGGCGCCGGCGCGCCAGGCGAACAGCGCGAGCGAGCCGCCGATGACGATCGCCAGAAAGACGAGGATGAACACGCCGCGCGCCGGATCGGTGGCGAAGGCGTGCACCGAGGTGAGCACGCCGGAGCGCACCAGGAAGGTCCCGAGCAGCGAGAGCGAAAACGCCAATATGGCGAGCAGCACCGTCCAGCTCCGGAAGGCGCCGCGCTTTTCTGTCACGGCGAGCGAATGGATGAGCGCCGTGCCGGTGAGCCAGGGCATGAAGGAAGCGTTCTCCACGGGGTCCCAGAACCACCAGCCGCCCCAGCCGAGCGTGTAGTAGGCCCAACCGCTGCCGAGCGCGATGCCGGCGGTCAGAAACGCCCAGGCAACGGTCGTCCAGGGCCGCGACCAGCGCGCCCACGTCGCGTCGAGCCGACCGCCGATCAGCGCCGCTAGCGCAAACGCGAACGCGACCGAAAAGCCGACGTAACCCATGTACAGAAGCGGCGGATGGAACACCATGCCCGGATCCTGCAGCAGCGGATTCAGGTCGCGTCCTTCGGGCGCAGGGGGAATCAGCCGGGCGAACGGATTCGAGGTGAACAGCAGGAACAGCAGGAAGCCGACGCCGATCAGGCCCATCACCGAAAGCACGCGCGCCGCCAGCGCACCAGGGAGATTGCGCGAAAAGACGGAGACCGCGCAGCTCCAGCCAGCGAGCATCAGCATCCATAGCAGGAGCGAGCCCTCGTGCGAGCCCCAGGTCGCCGCGATGCGATAGTGCAGCGGCAGCTCCGAGTTCGAATTGGCGGCGACGTTCTGCACCGAAAAATCGTTGCTCGCGAAAGACCAGGCAAGACACGCAAATGCGGTAGCGACGAGCACGAACTGCATGCGCGCCGCGGGCCGCGCCAGCGCCATCATGCGGGGCTGGTTGAGCGCGGCTCCCAGCATCGGAACGACGCCTTGGGTGGCAGCGACCAGCAGCGCGACGATCAATGCGAAATTGCCGAGCTCGGGGATCATCGGTTAGCGGCGCTTCGCTCGTGCAGGCTCGGCATCGTCATGCCTTGCCTGGCCTTGTCGATCGCCGCTTGCGCCGGCGGCGGCATGTAGTTGGCGTCGTGCTTGGCGAGTACCTCGGTTGCATGGAAGCTGCCATCGGCGCCCAGCATCCCCTGCGCCACGACGCCCTTGCCTTCCTTGAACAGGTCGGGCAAGAGACCGGTGTAGCTGACCGGAATCGTGCGCGCGGTGTCGGTAACCCGGAAATGCACGGTCAGGCTGTCGCGGTCGCGAGTGAGGCTGCCTGCCTCGACCATGCCGCCGATACGAAAGGCGCGGCCGCGCGGCGCTTCGTTGGCGGCCACCTGGGACGGCGTGAAGAAGAACACGAGGTTTGACTGGAAGGCATTGAGCACCAGCGCGGTAGCGACGCCCAGCAGAACGAGGCCGCCCGCGATCCATCCGAGCCGGCGTGTCCGCGCCCTCATCGCGCAGGCCCGCCGTCGCCGGCGTCGCGCCGTGCCGCGACGATTCGCGCGCGGACGGCGATGATCTCAGCGGCGATCGCCAGCGCGCACGCTGCGTACGCCCCCCAGACGTAATAGCCGTAGCCGCCCATCGCGAAAAATTCGGCGAGGCTCATTGCGCGGCCTTGGCCAGGACGGCCTCGCCCGCCCACCCGGCGTGGCGTTCGCGTTCGAGGATGATCGCTCGCACGCGGGTCAGCGCTATGGCGATCGCATAGCACCATGCGGCCAGCGCCATAAGCAGCATGCCGGTCAGCATCACTGCGGCCATCGTCGGCGCCGACGTCAGGCTGACGCTCGCCCCCTGATGCAACGTGTTCCACCATTTGACCGAGAAGTAGATGATCGGCACATTGACCGCGCCGACCAGCGCCAGCAAGGCGCTCGCGCGATCGGCGCGACGCGGCTCGTCGATCGCGTGGCGCAGCGCCATGTAGCCGAAATAGAGGAACAGCAGGATGAGCTCCGAGGTCATCCGCGCGTCCCAGGCCCAGTAAGTTCCCCACGTCGGCTTGCCCCAAAGCGCGCCCGTGACGAGCGCCAGAGCGGTGAACAACGCGCCGGTCGGTGCAAGCGCCTGCGCCATCATCGCCGCAAGGCGGGCGTTGAACATCAGCGACACCGCGCACCAGAACGCCATGACCAGGTAGATCAGCATCGACATCCACGCCGTCGCCACGTGCACGAAAATGATCCGATAGGCGTCGCCCTGCTGCGCATCGGTTGGTGCCGCGAAGAGCCCGAGATACAGTCCTGCCGCCGCGAACATCGCCGCGGCTGCACTGAACCACGGAGTGAGTCGCCCGGCCAGCGGAAAGAACGACGCCGGTGACGCGAATCGAAACCAGTTCAACGAAGCTTCCTCTGACTCAATCGACCGCGATGCGAACTGCCGCCGCGGCGGCGAATGGCGCACCGACCAGCGCGGCAAGCAGCGCTGCTGCCAGCAGCGACAGCTCGGCCGCGGCGCCCAGACCGGTGCGCGCGGCGCCGACCGCGCCCGCACCAAAAATCAGGACCGGAACGTAAAGCGGCAGGACCAAGAGCGCGAGCAAGGCGCCGTTGCGCAATCCCAAGGTCAACGCGGCGCCGACGGCACCCAGCAGCGACAAGGTCGGCGTTCCCAGCAACAGGCCGAGCGCCAGTACGAGGAGCTCGTCGGCGCCGAGGCCGAATTGCAGTCCGAGCAGCGGCGATGCGACCACCAGAGGCAAGCCGGTTGCGAGCCAGTGCGCCGCTATTTTACCGGAGATCAGTGCCGGCAGCGGATAGGGCGACAGCGCCATCTGCTCGAGCGTGCCGTCGGCGAAATCCATCGCAAACAGCCGCGGCAGCGCGAGCAGCGATGCGAGCAGCGCGGCGACCCACAGCACACCGGGCCCGAGCGCACGCAGCAGCGCAGGATCGGGGCCGACGCCCAGTGGAACGAGGGTGACGACGATCGCATAGAACAATAATTGCACGCCGAGCTCGGCCTTCGAGCGCAGCGCGATGCGCGCGTCGCGGCGCACCGCCCAGCCCGCGCCATGCCACGCGCCGGGTGCCGCGGGCCTGCCCACCGGTGCCGCGGTTGCCGTCATGACAGCGACAGGCCGCGCACCGTGGGTCCGGACAGGGCGATGTCCTGATGGGTGGCGACGATCGCCATGCCGCCTTGCGCCAGATGCGTGCCGAGCATGTCGCACAGCATCGCGACCCCTGCCGCATCGAGCGCCGCCGCGGGCTCGTCGAGAATCCAGAGAGGCCGTGGCACCAGCGACAATCGAGCCAGACCGACGCGGCGCCGCTGCCCCATCGACAGCGCGCGCGCCGGCAGTGCGCGTTGTCGATCGAGCAACCACAACGCGAGCGCGTCGCGCAGCGCTTCGCTCACCGCTTTGCCGGCATGCAGGCTTGCGAGCGATGCGAGATTCTCCTCGGCGGTGAGATCATCCTTCAGCGCCGCGGCGTGCCCGATGTAGAGCACGGCCGCGCGCAGGACGAGGTCGAGCGGAGCCACCGCAACACCTCGCCACGACAACGTGCCTTGGGCGGCATGCGACAGCCCCGCCGCGATGCGCAGCAACGTCGTTTTGCCGCTGCCGTTGGCGCCGGTGACCACCAATGCGTCGCCGGGCGTGAGCTTGAAATCGACGCCCGAAAACAGCGTCGCGGCGCCGCGCTGCGCGGCCAGCTGCTTCGATTCCAGCATCGAACCTGCGCGGGGGGAGGAAGAACGTCGATTATAGCCCAGTGTCGCCAGGCTTTCCCGGGGTGACAGCAAGGCTTCGCGCGCGATTCCCCGGCTAAGGCACGACCTGGTCTATGGTGATGCGCAAGCCGTTGGCTCCGGGCTTGATCGGCGCGCTCCTGCCGAACAAGTCGCCGCGCTGCGGCAACGCATCACCGGTTCGGGACAAGCGCGCTTCTACGACGACTTCGCTCGCGCTCGAGAGCTTCATCCCCGCCGCCATGCCCATCGCGTCGTCCAGTATGAAATCCTTCGGCAAGTCGCCCGCCGGGACGCGCAAAACGGCGAGCGGCATGCGAGGTCCCGTAACGGCGCGCGCGAAGATAAAGACCGTATCGGTCGGCGTGATTTTTGCTGCCAGCGCCGGACTCAATTCGACGCGACCGCTGATCGTACCTGCGGTGCTTGCCGCATCGCGCGACTGTTCCGACTCTTGCGTCGCAACCGGGGCTCCCGCCCCACCATCGAGTCGGGCGATCACGCCGGTAACCTGGCGCCACTCGGTCGAGCCCGGCGGCAGCAGCGCGGCAAGCCGGCGCCAGTACGCAATGGATTTGCCGGGTTCGCGTGCCTCCATCGCTGCGGTTGCCGCGAGGGCCAGCGCCTTTTGGTGCCGTGGATCGACCGCCAGCGCGCGCTCGATAAGCGCAACCGGCTTGCCCGCGAGCTGGCGACCCTGCGTCATCGCCAGCGCATCGGCATAGTCGGCGAGCAGATCGGCGTTGTCCTGCATGAGCGCGCTCGCCTTGGCGTATGCATCGGTAGCCGCGGAAAAGCGGCCGAGCGCGTAGTTCGAGCGCGCCAGAAGCGCCCAGCCTTCGGCGTCTTGCGGTCGCTGCTCGAGGCGCTGCGCCAGCGCTGCGACCATCGCGTCGACCTGCTGCTCGGTTAGCTCGTGCGCGCCTTCGGCTGCAGCGGTGATGGCAGCGGCGCCGGGATCGCCCAAGTGACGGTAGAGCACGACGGCCAGGACCGGAATCGAAAGCAGCAGGCCTATCGCCAGCAGCCACGCCGGCCGCAGCAAGGGGACAGTCGCGCGCGGAGATGGCGAAGCGCCGATTTCCTCGGCGACGCGCTGCGCAAGGTCCGCGAGCGCGACGTCGCGCTCAACGCCGGTGATCGCGCCCGATTCGAAGTCGGCATCGACCGCGCGCTTCTGATCGCGGAATACCGCGATCGCGGCGGAGTCGGCGTCCGGCACCGTGGCGCTGCGCCGTGTGCTTAGCAACGGCCAGAGAAGAACGCTCAGCACGCCAAGGAGCAGTGCGGCAGCAAGGAACCAGAAAAGGGGCATCGGCAGGAACGGCGCGACGGGCGCGAGGCGCCGATTATACCGGCCGCCGCATTCGCGGCGGCGCACACGAGGGCGCCGGCGGAGGCTTCTGCTATCATCTTTTTCGGCGGACGAACTTATGAGCGCGCAGATGCCCGACCAGGACATACGAGAGGCTTCGCTCGAATACCATCGGGCGCATCCGCCGGGCAAGATTTCGATCCTGCCGACCAAGCAGCTTACCAATCAGCGTGATCTCGCGCTCGCCTATACGCCGGGCGTCGCCGCGGCCTGCGACGAAATCGTCCGTGAGCCGGCCGAGGCGCGCAATCTCACCGCACGCGGGAATCTGATCGGTGTCATCACCAACGGCACCGCGGTGCTCGGACTCGGCGCCATCGGGCCGCTCGCCAGCAAGCCAGTGATGGAGGGCAAGTCGGTCCTATTCAAGAAATTCGCCGGCATCGATTGCTTCGACATCGAAATCGACGAGCGCGATCCGGACCGGCTGGTCGACATCATCTGTGCGCTCGAGCCGACGTTCGGCGGCATCAATCTGGAAGACATCAAGGCGCCGGAATGCTTCTACGTCGAGCGCAAATGCCGCGAGCGCATGCGGATTCCCGTATTCCATGACGACCAGCACGGCACCGCGATCATCGTCGGCGCGGCAGTGCTCAATGGGCTGCGCGTCGTCGGCAAGGAAATGCGCACGGTCAAGCTGGTCTGCTCGGGCGCGGGAGCGGCCGCGCTCGCCTGCCTCGATCTGCTGGTCGGACTCGGTGTCCAGCGCGAAAACATCTGGGTCGCCGATATCGCCGGCGTCGTCTACCGCGGCCGCAAGGAGGAGATGGACGACAACAAGGCGCGCTACGCGCAGGCAACCGATGCGCGCAAGCTGGCCGACATCATTCCGGGCGCCGATATCTTCATAGGCCTTTCCGCGGCGCGGGTGCTCAAGCCCGAGATGCTGAAGCTGATGGCGGACAAGCCCTTGATCATGGCGTTGGCCAATCCTGAGCCGGAGATCATGCCCGATGTCGCCAAGGCGGCGCGGCCCGACGCGGTCGTCGCCACCGGCCGGTCGGACTTTCCGAACCAGGTCAACAATGTGCTGTGCTTTCCGTTCATTTTCCGCGGTGCGCTGGACGTCGGCGCGACGACGATCAACGAAGCGATGAAGCTCGCCTGCGTGCGCGCGATCGCCGACCTGGCGATGGCCGAGCAATCGGACATCGTCGCCGCCGCCTACGGCAGTCAGGACGTCAAGTTCGGACCCGAGTACCTGATTCCGAAGCCGTTCGACCCGCGGCTGATCGTGATGATCGCACCCGCAGTCGCGCGCGCGGCGATGGATTCCGGCGTCGCGACCCGGCCGATCACCGACTTCGACGCCTATCACGAGCGCCTGCTGCAGCTCGTCTATCACTCGGGCTTGTTGATGAAGCCCATTTTCCAGGCCGCCAAGAAGGCGCCCAAGCGGATCGTTTTCGCCGAGGGCGAGGAAGAGCGCGTACTGCGCGCGGTGCAGGTGGTTGTCGACGAGGGGCTCGCCAAGGCGATCCTGCTCGGTCGGCCGGCGGTGATCGAGGACCGTCTGGCGCGGTACGGATTGCGAATCAAGCCCGGGGTTGACGTGGAGATCATCAACCCCGAATCGGACCCGCGCTACCGGGCGTACTGGATGGAGTATTACCGGCTGACGCAGCGCAAAGGGGTATCGCAGCAGTTCGCCAAGATCGAGATGCGCCGCAGGCTGACGCTGATCGGCGCAATGATGATACACATGGGAGACGCGGACGGCATGCTGTGCGGCACGTTCGGCGCGCACTCGGCGCACCGTCACTATGTCGAGCAGGTGGTCGGGCTGCGCGAAGGGGTGACGACCTGGGCGGCGATGAACGCCGTATTGCTGCACGACCGGACGGTTTTCATCGCCGACACCTACGTCAACCGGGATCCGAGCGCCGAGCAGATCGCGGAGATCGCGCGCCTGGCGGCCGAGGAGGTGCGACGCTTCGGCATCATACCCAAGGTGGCGCTGGTCTCGCATTCCAGCTTCGGCTCGAGCGCCGATCCGCAGGCGCGAAAAATGCAGGCGGCGCTGGCGCTTATCAACGCGCAGGAGCCCGATCTGGAAGTCGAAGGGGAAATGCAGGGTGACGCCGCGCTGTCCGAACAGATCCGCCGCACGGTCTTTCCCGATGCGCGGCTGAAGGGAGACGCCAACCTGCTGATCATGCCGACGCTCGATGCCGCCAATATTTCGTTCAACCTGCTCAAGGTTGCAGCCGGCAGCGGATTGACATTGGGCCCGATCCTGCTGGGCGTCGCCAAGCCGATCCACATCCTCACCTCGTCCGCGACCGTGCGGCGGATCGTGAACATGACCGCCCTGGTCGTCGTCGATGCCGGCGTCGATCGGCAGCGCGCGCTGATTTAGTGCCGCGTCGTCGGCAAACGCGTTATTGCTCGTTGCTGTAAGAATTACACGCCAGTCGGCGTTTGCCGCACCGTGCGCCGCGCCAACCGCCGGGTGCGACGGGTGCACTGGTCGGCATGATTCCTGCTGCACGTATCTGGTTGGCGGTTGGCAATTTCGCCGTCGCGCCGATCATCCCGGGAGACTTCATGAGCAAGCAACCCTTTGTTTCCGACGTTGCGGCGTTGCGCATGCGCGCACGGCAGCATATTGAGGACGGCGCGGTCACCGCAGGCTACGGTGGCGACACCCAGACGGCGATTCGCGTGCTCAACGAGGCGCTCGCGACCGAGATCATCTGCGTACTTCGCTACCGGCGCCACTACTTCATGGCCCGGGGGATACATGCCGGGCCGGTCGCTGCCGAGTTCCTCGAGCACGCCACCGAGGAGCAGGCGCACGCCGACCGGATCGCCGAGCGCATCGTGCAGCTCGGCGGCGAGCCCAATTTCTCACCTGACGGCCTGGCGACGCGCAGCCACTCGGAGTACGTCGAAGGCAAAGATCTGGTTGACATGATCAAGGAGGATCTGGTCGCCGAACGCATTGCGATCGACAGCTATCGCGAAATCGCGGCCTTTTTCGCGCCGTTCGACGCGACGTCGCGGCGGCTGATGGAAGAGATCCAGGCGAAGGAGGAAGAGCACGCCGACGATCTCGCGGACCTCCTTACTCATTTGCCGACGAATCTGAAAAACTGAAATCGCCATGTAGGCTGGGGTCCGACACCGGCCGCGCGTAGCGCCGACACGAGAAACAGTGCCGGGCCGATAGCAGCGACCTGCGACACTCGGCATAGTCTCTCCATCGACGGGGAGACAGGCGATGTTCAGGCAGGCGAGCGAAGGCAGCAGTGCGACGACACCGGACCTTTTCCCTGAAGGACAAGTCAAACGCGCGTCGATTGCGCGCTCGCCGATCGTGGGCGCAGAGGGTTTACTTGGCAGCGTTGTCGTCGATAGCCACGGCCAGCGCGTCGGCGAGTTGCTCGACATTCTGGTCGACATGCACGCTGGTCGCGTCGCCTATGGCGTCGTCGTTCTCGACCAGGCGCCGGAATGGAGTGAGCGTCTGATCGCCGTCCCTTGGAATACGATGCATGTGCAGCTCGATGGCGACGGGGTCTGCATCAACGCTACGCGCGACTGGATCGAGCGCGCGCCGTCGATGCGCCTCGAGGCAATGAACGAGCTGCTCGATCGCGAGCTTGCCGTGTTCATTCACGCCTATTTCGGCGCCAAACCGTATTGGGAGCGTGCCGCTCAGCATTGCTAGCGGCATGAGGCCAGAACCGCCGGCCACGAGGCGGGAGGACATCCTCAAGGAGCACAAATGCACATTTACCTGAAGCCAATGATGGTGATGACTGCGCTGGCATCGAGCTTGCTGCTTATCGGCGCTTGCGGCCAGCAGGGTACGAGCCCGACGGTCGGCCAGAAAATGGAGCGGGCGACCGACAAGGTCGCGGATGCGACGAGCAACGCGACGTCGAAGGTCGCGGTAGCGACGGACGATACGGCGATCACCGCCAAGGTGAAGGCAGCGCTGATTTCCGAACCGGGGCTCAAGTCCAACGACATCAACGTCGACACCAAGGAAGCGACCGTAACGCTGTCGGGCACCGTTGCCTCGAACGAGCTACGCGACCGCGCCAAGCAAATCGCTTCGTCGACCAACGGCGTCAAGAACGTCGTTGACAATCTGGTCGTCAAGGCCGCCTGACGCGGTACGTTGGAGCAGCGATGAATCGTGATCGGATCGAAGGACGCCTGAGGTCGTTCATCGGCGCGCTCGAAGAGAGTTGGGGCCGCGTGATCGGCGATCAAACGCTGCGATTTCGCGGCGAACGCTCGCGCTCGCTGGGCCGGTTGCAGTACGGGTATGGCGCCGTGCGCGACCAGCCGGTGCTGGACCGGCGTCGCGGGGCGGGCTGAACCGGTAAGGCGCGGGCGCGCCCGGTGGGCTGCGCCCGCGCAGTCCTTCCTTAGGCGTTCCGCTTCGGGATCGTTACGACGACGGTCGTTCCGTCGGCGGTCGAGGAAACCGAAAGATTTCCGCCGAAGTGCTGCGCGCGCTCGCGCATGCCGCGTACGCCGTGCGACGTCGGCTTGCGCAGGTCGTCTTCGCTGATGCCGCTGCCGTCGTCACGCACCGTCAGCACGTAGGCACGATCGGTCTGCGCCAGCGTTATCCAGGCATTGTCGGCGTTGGCGTGGCGCGCCACGTTGGTGATCGTCTCCTGGAAGATGCGGAACAGCGCCAATCCGCGTTCGCGGTCGAGCGCGATGTCCGGTTCGGGCATCTCGAAATGAAGCCGTAGCTTGGTGTGTTTTTCGTATTCGCCGATCTGCCACCGCAGCGCCGCCGCGAGTCCCAAATCGTCGAGGATGCTGGGCCGTAGGTCGGTGACGATCTTGCGCGTCGTGGCCACCGCGGCGTCCACGAGCTGAATCATCGCGCTGCGCTTCGCGCGCGCCTCCTGGAGGTCGGCCGGCAGATCCGCGTCGAGCGACTCCAGGTCCATCTTCAGCACGGAGAGTGTCGCGCCGAGCTCGTCATGGACTTCGCGCGCGATACGCTGCTTCTCTTCCTCGCGCACCGTCTGCAAATGCCGCGACAGCTCGCGCAGCTCCTCGCGCGAGCGCTCGAGCTCCACCTGGGCGAGACGGCTCTGCGTATCGTCGAACACGACGCCGTCCCAAAGTACGGCCCCGCTTTCCACCTGCCTGGGCCGGGCCCTTATGCTGACCCATCTTTCGGCCGACTCGTGGCGCGGATGGATGCGGCCGCTCCAACTCCAGTTCGACATCTGTGCGGCGGACGCTTCGAGTGTTGCCTCGAGATGCGGGCGCTCTGCAGCGGCGACGAGATCGAAAAAGGCAGCGCTGTTTGCGGTGAACGCCGCTTCGCTGACGCCGGTCAGCGCTTCGGCTCCCTCGCTGACGTAGGAGAACGCCAGCTTGCCGGCGGCATCGCGCAACAGCTCGAACACCATGCCCGGTACGTTGGCCGTCATGCCCTCGTAGCGCGCCTCGCTTTCCTTGAGCGCGCTCTCCGTCGCACGCCGCGCCGAGTTGTCGTAGCAGGCGCAAAGATAGCCGGCAAACCGGCCCTGCATGTCGTAATACGGGCGGCCGCTGCAGATGACCGACCCGAAGCCGCCATCGGTACGGCGCAGGCGGAATTCGTATTCGAAGGTCTTCTGCGCGGGAAAGGTTTCCGCGATGATTTCCCCCCAGCACGCGCGATCGTCCGGGTGCACGCCTTCCAGCCACCCCGCGCCGAATTCGGCGTCCTGCGTCCGGCCCGTGTATTCGAGCCACGCCTGATTAAGATAGTCGCAGGCGCCGGTGGTGTCGGAGCGCCAGACCAGATTGGGAAATCCCGAGAACAGCGAAAAATAAAAGTCGCGCGCGCGCTCGGTCTGTTCGCGCAACTCGAGCCGCATCGTCGCGTCCCGGGTCACGACCGAAAAGCCGCGAAGATTCCCCGGCTCGTCGCGGATCGCCGAAATGATATCGTCGCCGCAATAGCGGCTGCCGTCCTTGCGCACGTGCCAGCAATCCTCCTCGTACCAGCCACGCCGGGCGGCGACCGCGAGCTCCTTCTCCGGCGGATCCTTGCGATCGGGCGGATAGAGCATCGAAAAGTGCTTGCCGATGATTTCCGCGCCCGTGTAGCCGTTGAGTGCCTGCGCGCCCGGATTCCAGCTCGCGACCCGCCCTTCGCTGTCGAGCATGTATATCGCGCAGTCCTTGACCGCGTTGATGATCAGGCCGGTGCGGCTTTCGCTTTCGCGCAATTCCTGTTCGACGTGATAGCGCCGCGCGATATCGCTGACCAGGCGCTCATTGGTCCGCTTCAGGTCTCGTGCGTTGGCACGGGCGGTCTGGAAAAGATAGGTTGAAAGCGCAAGCAGCGTTGCCAGGATCGTGCCTAGCGCCAGCGCGGCGATCGGCAACGGCGAGGCGCCGCCGGCGACGAGATTTTGCGTCGGCGTCGCGCGCAGCGTCCAATGCGCGTTCTGCACGACCAGCGGAAGCTCCTGCGACCATCGGTCGGCCGCCTTGGGCCCGTCGGGGGCGAGCGTGCGGACGGCGCGCCCGTTTTGCACGATTTCAATGTAGTGTTCGGGGAAGCGCTGGTCGATGATCGATTTGAGCCAGTCGCTCCGAGCGAGCGTGGCCGAAATGATTGCGCGCAATTCCTCGCCCTGGAACACGGGTACGTACAGCACAATACCCTCGCCGCCGACGAGCAGATCGAGAAACGGGCTCAACGTGCTGCGGTGCGTCTTCACGGCGAGGTCGATGGGTTCGCGACGCTGCGGATCCAAGCGGCGGTCGAGGCCTACGACGCTCTGCGCGCTGGCGGGAACCGCATGGCTGATGAGGTAGTCCGGGCCGCCCAGCGTCACCGTGTCGACGGCCGCGACCCCTCTGAGCAGACCGGCAGCGTCGCGCTTCCACGCTTCCGGATCCGTATAAGCCAGCGAGCGCTCTGCGAGGCGCTCGACGCCGTCGATGCGGGCGTACAGATCGCGTTGCAACTGGCCGCGGGCGTCCGCTGCGACCAGCGCGGTGCTGCGCTGGATGAATCGCGTCTCCTGAACCGCCAGCGCGCGCCATAGCACGAGCGCACACGCGAACACGGCAAGCCAGACGATCAGCGGCGCCGACCGGCGCAACGCCGGGCGCTCGACGCTGCTTGCCCGCATTGCGTGGGCGAGCAGCATGCCGGCGAGCACGGCGTAGATCGCTCCGGTGACGCGCTCGCCTCCGGTCAACTGCAGCGACTCGGAGGCAACCGTGCTGCCGCTCCATGCCGCGAACAGCATCAGCAGCGACAGCGCGAGGGCGATCGAGGTAAGTACCGCAACGGTAACTGCGCGCCAAGGCACACGGCGCGTTGCCGGGCGGAGCGAGACCAGCGCGCCGCCGATGACGACCGTAATCAGCGCGGTCAGCAGGCCCATGTCGTTGTAGCCGCCGGCGACGGGGTGCAGCCAGGGATTGGCCAGCATCGGATGAATCGCGATTGCGTCGGGCACAGCCGATGCGGCGAGCCTCAGGCCGCCGATCGCCAGCGTAGCCGCAGCGCACAGACGGGCAATACGCGTCCCGCCGATCGCGTGCAGCGCCAACGCCAGGCTGGCAAAGGCAATGGCCCATGCGGCGTCGTACTGGATGCGGTCGAGACCTCCGGTAACGCGCGCAGGCACGGCGGCGTGCCAGCTGACGATCATCAAGCCGGCGAAAACGGCAAGACCGGCGCCGATGGCGAACAGCAGCGCCGGAATCCAAACATCCAACGGGCGGGAACGAGTGCTGGGCATGGGTTTCGCGCCAGCCGCGACGGCGGGTGCAGAAGCGGATGGTAGCTGATTGCTCCGCCGCAGGGCGAATGCGGCGCACGCGATCGCCGCGATGCTGCGGGGGCGGAAGCTATTGAAGCGCTAGGTAGCCTCCGCGCACGAGTCTCAATTCAGCGCTCGCGGACGACGCCGCGATATGCGTCGCCTGTCGCGTCGCGCCTGCGGTCGCGCAAGCCATGCGAACTCGCCGCGATGAAGGGCTCAGCGAGGCGCTTTGCCCGGACGTGGTGGGCGCCGCGGCTGGTCGGAACCGGCGTCGGGATCGCTGTCGGGCTCGGTTTCCGGCGCGTGCTCTTCGAGCTTTTCCTCAGGCTCCTCGACCG